>NZ_AUEX01000003.1:0-266232 GCF_000426205.1 Acidovorax sp. JHL-9 | reverse complement strand
ACGTGTCCATCCGCTACTCCGAGCGGCTCGCCGAGGCTGGCATCGAGCCGTCGGTGGGCAGCGCCGGCGATGCCTATGACAACGCCTTGGCCGAGACGATCAATGGCTTGTACAAGGCCGAATTGATCCACCGTCGGGCGCCCTGGAGAACCAGGGAATCGGTGGAACTGGCGACGCTCGAATGGGTGTCCTGGTTCAACCATCATCGGTTGCTCGAACCCCTGGGCTACATACCTCCTGCAGAGGCTGAGGCAAACTACTACCGGCAACTCGCCAATCAGGACGCCATCGCGGCCTGACTTAAACCAACCAGCCTCCACGAAACCCGGGGCGGTTCACGAAGTCGAATCCGTTGATGCGCATCCCCAGTCCACCCAGCTTCACGTAGACGTTGGGTAGCTGGGCGAGCCGTCGCATGGAATGCAGCCAGGTCTCGAAGACTTGCTGGCGACGTGCTTCGTAGGCACCGACTCGGACGATGCCGCCGCAGTGATTGACGACAACCGGGGTATCGGGAACCGACTTGGCCAATTCGAAGAGTTCCGGCAACTGATGAAAGAACAGCCACGCGTCGTAGGAGAGCCGCAGCGAAGCCAACTGGGCAACGCCGCGGCCGTAGGCCTTGTCCAGGAGCAGGCCGCGAGGAACTGCAGACAGGGGATTGACCAGCGACGAATCCGCGTCCCAAGTCGTGAGGTGCCTCACGCCCTTGAAACGACCCGCGCCGGCTTGCACGTGCGCCTCCAGCACTTCAAGCACTTCCTCGCCCAGCCGGAGGTCGGCGTGGCCCACGATGCCCTTGGCGATTTGCGGGATGCCCTCGGCCTGTTTCTGTGCCATGGCGTGGACGCACTCTGTTTCTCCAACGGGCTTGAGCGCCGCAGGCCCCTCCTGCTTGTACCGCGTTAGCGCCTGCATGTAGACGGACGCGACCACGTTGTGGCCCGAGCGTGCGTCGGCCAGGTATTCGTCATCGAGGTAGGTCCAACCCGGCCGGTCGTAGAAATGGTGGTGCGCGTCGACGATGGGCAACTCAGGCTCCAGAACCGCCTCCTGGCGCAGCGCGAGCCAGTCGTCACGAACGGGCAGATAGTTGCTGGTGGACATTCTTGCGTTTCCGGAGTGTGCATTAAAGTTCTATTGGATGGAACTTAAAATCGTTAGATAGAACTATACGAGCAAAAATGACCTTTTGAATGCGGGTTAACCCTTCTTTTGGGCACATGCCGGTGCGTCCGCGCCGGCGTGTCACACTTCGACTTGGCTGCCTGAAGACAGCGCGCCATTTCGTCCGTCCTATGCCTCCATGACTGAATCGACCACCGCTCCACCGCCTGCTAACACTGCCGAATCAAGTGGCATTGCTGTCCTGGATAAAGCGTTTTCCCTGCTCGCTGCTTTCGGACCCGACGATGGCCGGCTCACTTTGACCGAGCTGTCGAGGAGGACCGGGCTTTACAAAAGCACGGCGCTGCGTCTGCTCGGTGCGTTGGAGCACGGCGGCTTCATTCGCAAACTGCCGGACGGCCAGTACTCCATGGGCCCGCAGCCACTGCGACTCGCTTCGATTTACCAGCGCTCTTTCCAGGTGGGGCATGTCATTGAGCCCTTGCTCAAACAGTTGAGTGCAGCCACTGGCGAGACGGCTTCCTTCTATGTAAGGCAGGACGACAAGCGCATTGCGCTGTTTCGCGCCGAGCCGGCAAGGTCGGTTCGTGCGTCCGTGCAGATCGGGCAGGAGTACGCCGTTGCCCAAGGTGCGTCGGGCAAGGTTCTGCTCGCGTTCTCCGCATCGCCGCCTCGGGGCTACGAGGGGATTCGCGAGCAGCTGTGGGCCGTGTCGTACGGCGAGCGCGACCCCGAAACTGCTTCGGCAGCAGCACCAGTCTTTGGGGTCAACGGTGAGTTGCAAGGCGCGCTGACGGTGTCCGGCCCACGAGCGCGACTGGAACCGTCGGACGCAATGCTGGCCGCATGCCGCCAGGTCCTTGAAACCGCGCGTGATGCCACGTCCGCGTTGGGCGGCAGCACTGCGCGCTATCAACAAGGGTTGGAGCAACTGACGATGGAGCGATGGAAGGACCGCGTCGCCTAGAAAATTCCTGGGGCAACACGAGAGACCAGGCAGCGATCCAGCCGCATCGTTGGTGACGGCTGCGCGTACAGCGTGTCGCAGGACATAGGAGGGGCCTCGCCTGAAGCAACCACATGCGGCTTCGATTGGATTCGGAACGTCCGCTTCACCAAAGCGGCGACCGGTGGAATCCGCCGTCGATTCCGGTCACCCGACCCGCAGTGCCGCCTGCCGGCGTCACCCACCGGACATGCGATAACCCGATGCGGCTCCCATAATTTCCCGCATGACGACCTCCCTGCGCTCCACCCTCGATTTCCTGCTCTACGACTGGCTCCAGGCCGAATCGCTCAATGCGCGCGAGCGCTTTGCCGACCATTCGCGCGAGACGTTTGATGCCGTGCTCGACACCTGCGAGCGCATCGCGCGCGAGAAGTACGCGCCGTTCAACCGCACGGTGGATGTGCAGGAGCCGCATTTCGACGGCGAGCGCGTCACGTTGCCGCAGGCCACCCAGGATGCCTACGACGCCTATGCCGCCTCGGGCATGCTCAGCGCGGCGCAGGATTACGACATTGGCGGCATGCAATTGCCCTACACGGTGGATGCGGCGGCCAATGCCTTCTTTGCCGTGGCCTCGATCAGCATCAGCTCGAGTCTGCTGAGCGTGGGCAATGCCAACCTGCTCATGGTGCACGGTACGCCGCTGCAGAAGCAGGTGTTTGCGCTCAATGAATTCTCGGGGCGCTTCTCGGGCACCATGTGCCTGAGCGAGCCGCAGGCGGGCTCGTCCTTGAGCGATGTGGCTACGCGCGCCGTGCCGGATGGCGAGGGCTTCGAGGCCGACCCGCTCGGCCCGCGCTACCGCCTCACGGGCCACAAGATGTGGATCTCGTCGGGCGAGCATGAACTGTCGGAGAACATCGTCCACCTCGTGCTGGCCAAGATTCCGGGGCCCGATGGCAAGCTGGTGCCGGGCACGCGCGGCATTTCGCTGTTCATCGTGCCCAAGAAGCTGGTGGATGCCGCGGGCCAGCTGACCGGCGTGCGCAACGACGTGGCGCTGGCGGGCCTGAACCACAAGCTGGGCTGGCGCGGCACCACCAACACGCTGCTCAACTTTGGCGAAGGCAAGTACCCGGTGCAGGGCAGGGCGGGAGCGGTGGGCTATCTCGTGGGCCCGCCTGGAAAGGGCCTGGCGTGCATGTTCCACATGATGAACGAGGCGCGCATCGGCATCGGCATGGCCGCCACCATGCTGGGCCTGGCGGGTTACTATGCCAGCCTGGACTACGCCAAGAACCGCCCGCAGGGTCGCCTGATGGGTGCCAGCGGCAAGGACGCCGCCCAGCCCCAGGTGCGCATCATCGAGCACGCCGACGTGCGCCGCATGCTGCTGGCGCAAAAGAGCTACGGCGAGGGCGCGCTGGCGCTCAACCTGTTCTGCGCCCGTCTGGTGGACGAGCAGCACACCGGCGCTGCCGAGGCCGCCGACGAGGCGCGCCTGCTGCTGGAAGTGCTCACCCCCATCGCCAAGAGCTGGCCCAGCGAGTTCTGCCTGGAGGCCAACTCGCTGGCCATCCAGATCCACGGCGGCTATGGCTACACGCGCGACTTCCCGGTGGAGCAGTATTGGCGCGACAACCGCCTGAACATGATCCACGAGGGCACGCACGGCATCCAGGCGGCCGACCTGCTGGGCCGCAAGGTGCTGATGGAAAACGGCCGGGGCCTGCAGTTGCTGGCCGCGCGCATGCAGGCCACCATGGCGCAGGCCGCCGCCGTGCCCGCGCTGGCGTCCTATGCGGCGCAGCTGGGTGATGCCCTGCAGCAGGTGGAAGCCGCCACGCAGGCCGCCTGGGCCACTGGCAACCCGGCGGAGGCCCTGGCCAACGCCGTGCCCTACATGCAGGCCTTTGGCCACACGGTGCTGGCCTGGACCTGGCTGGACGTGGCACTGGCCACGCTGCGTGCAGATGCTGCGCTTTCAGTGGCTTCTAGCGCAGGGAGATTGGGTGCTGCACGCTATTTCTACCATTACGAACTGCCCAAGATTGGCGCCTGGCTCAACGTGGTGAACCGCCGCGATGCCACCTGCGCCGCGCTCAGCGAAGAAGCGTTTTAGGGCAACGCTCACACCGCAGCCCTGCGCGCACCGCGCGCCGGGCTGCAGGCCGACAGCAGCCAGCCCATGCCAATGGCCAGCAGCACCGAGGTGATTTCGGCCGTGCGGGTGGGCAGGTAGCGCTGCGTCCATTCGCAAACCAAAGCGAGCACCGCCGTGCAGAGGGTCATGCCTGCCAGCAAGGCCCCGTTGCGCACCGTGCTCCAGAGCATGGCGCCAAAGCACAGGCATTCCAAGGCGCGCGCCGTGATGGCAGACTGCACCCAGGTCGAGAGCGACGAGGCAAAAGGCATCCAGGCCATGTCGTCCGGTGGCGTGCGCCACGCCCAGGGCCAGAGGGCGTCGAGCAGGTAGGTGGCCAGGGCCGCCCATGCCGCTGCGGCCCAGCGCCCCCCGGGCGCCCAGGTGTCTATCCAGCGCCATAGCAACCAACCGCCGACTATGCCCAGCACCACGGCCAGGCCGGGTGACTGGCCCGCGACCACGAACTTGCCGGCCAGTAGCGCCATCGCCGCCGCCAGGGCCGATGCCCGCGCGCGGTGCGCCAGGTGGGCGCTGCGGGCCAGGTGTGCCACGGCCGACAAGCCCATCACCGCCATGCCCACATGCAACAGCATGCGCCGTGGCTGCCACATGTCCTGCTGCCACAGGGACTTGATGTTGTGCGCCACCGACGAGACATCCAGTGTGGGAATCAGCGGATACAGCTCGGCCACCCACCACAGGGCGATCAGCACCAGCGTGTACCGGTCTGCATCGGCCCAGCCCTGGTGCCGGCGCAGCAAGTGCCCCACGCGCCATCGCGCGGCAAACCCGGCGACCCAGCCCAGCGTGTAGCCCGCCATGTTGAAGATCACATCTGACAGGGCCGGGGTGCGGGGCAGGTATTTCTGCAGCCATTGCAGCACGCTTGCCAGCACCAGCGCCACCACCCACCAGGTGGCAAAAATGAACAACCTGCGCGGGCGGCCCTGCGCGGCCCAACCCAGCAGCGCACCCAGCGGCAGAAGCAAGACGATGTTCTCGACCAGATCCACCAGGCCGACGCGGCCACGCCAGATAAAGGCCTGCGGGCTGGAGAGGTTCCATTGGAAGGGGTACAGCGAGCCATACACGACAAGCAATACCACCAGGCCCACGGCAACCGCAAGGCTGCGCGGGTGGTCATCGACAGAGTTCATGGGCGCCTCGGGTCACTGAATCCGACCCACACCATACAACACCGTGTGGTTGGCTGTAACGCAGGTTTTGCCGGGTTTTTGGGCTTCGCAATGAAGGGCTTCAGGCGCTTTGCGGTAGCGCCCTGCACGCTCTTTTGCCCTGATGAATGGCCCGGCAACGCATGGCGCGCCGGGCGGTCCATTCAACCGGTCAGCCTTGCCTGTGGCAACGAATCGAGGCGAGCCCCGCCAGCGCTGCACCTCGTAGGGCCCGCGAGCCTGGCACCGGCACATGGTTGGGCTCGGTGGGGTGGTTGCCAATCGCCCAGGCGACAGATTCCCCTGCTTTGCCCACGCACAATGCAGCGCTGTGCATTGCCGGACCGCTTGCTGGCAGAGACCCCTTTCAAAACAGGAGACAAGACATGACCCGCACCATCCAACAATTGTTTGACCTTACCGGCAAGACGGCCCTTGTCACCGGGGGGTCGCGCGGGCTGGGCCTGCAGCTGGCGCACGCGCTGGGGGAAGCCGGTGCCCGGATCATGCTGAGTTCGCGCAAGGCGTCGGACCTGGAAGAGGCCACGGCCGAACTGCAGGCCGCCGGCATCGATGCACGCTGGATCGCCGCAGACTGCGCGCAAGAGGCCGACATCCGCCGCCTGGCCGACGAAACCCTGCAGCGCATGGGCGATGTGGAGATCCTGGTCAACAATGCCGGCGCTGCCTGGGGTGCGCCCGCCGAAGACCACCCGGTCGATGCCTGGGACAAGGTGATGAACCTCAACGTGCGCGGCTACTTCATCCTGAGCCAGCACATTGCCAAGCACAACATGATTGCGCGGCGCAGCGGCAGCATCATCAACGTGGCATCCATCGCGGGCCTGGGTGGCAACCCGAGCGGCATGAACACCATTGCCTACAACACGTCCAAGGGCGCGGTCATCAATTTCACGCGGGCGCTGGCCGCCGAATGGGGCAAGTACAACATCCGCGTCAACGCCATCTGCCCGGGGTTTTTCCCCAGCCGGATGACGGTGGGCACCCTGAAGGCCATGGGCGAAGAGGCGCTGGCTGCCCATGCACCGCTGGGCCGCCTGGGGGACGACGAAGACCTCAAGGGCCTGTGTGCCCTGTATGCCTCGGACGCGGGCAAGCACATCACCGGCCAGTGGCTGGCGGTGGATGGCGGGGTGAGCGTGGTCGCCGGTGGCTGAGCCTGCGGGCGCTGCCTTTTCGAGGGTGGCGTGTTCGGTGCAGACGGCCTTGCTGGCTGGACCGGTGCCGTGCTGCGGTGGACGGCCCCAGGGGCCATGTGCCCATGCTGGCCGCCCATGTTGCCACCGCGGCACAAGGGCTATTCTTTGTGTCTTTTCTTAAACCCTGGAGTTGCTTGTGTTGAATTTTGGTGCCGATATCCCCTTTGTCAGCCATCTCGGTTTCAGACTGCACCGCATGGCGGGGGGCGAGTCCGAGTTGCATTACGAAGCGCTCCCCGAGCACCTGAACTCATTTGGCGTGACCCACGGCGGCGCGACGATGGCCTTGCTGGATGTGGCCCTGGCCACGGCGGCGCGCAGTGATACGCCCGACTTTGGCGTGGTCACCATCGAGATGAAGACCAGCTTCATGCAACCCGCGCGCGGGCCGCTGGTGGCCAAGGGGCGGCTGATCCACCGTACCGCCAGCATCGCTTTTGTCGAAGGCACGGTGTTCGACGCCGAAGGCCGTGTCTGCAGCCAGGCCACGGGCACGTTCAAGTATGTGCGGCGCCAGTCCGCCCAAGCCGATGGGCAGCGGGTGATTTCGACGGATTGATGGGGGCTCCGGCCGCTGGATGCGCCGAACTATTTTTGAATCAAATCGGGCTATTGCGCGCAATTTATAAGCGCAATTGGCTATTAAAACAGTAGCAACAAGGAGCCATTCATGCCACGCAATCAACAAATCGTGCTCGACAACCGCCCCCAGGGCGAGGCCGTGGCCAGCAATTTCAAGCTGGTGGCCACTGACACCCCCGCGCTCCAGGAGGGCGAAGTGCTGGTGCGCCACCATTACCTGAGCCTCGATCCCTACATGCGTGGCCGCATGAACGACAGCAAGAGCTACGCGGCCTCGCAGCCGCTGGGCGAGGTGATGATCGGCGGCACCGTGGGCGAAGTGGCCGAGAGCCAAAACCCCAAGTTCGCCGTGGGTGACAAGGTGGTGGGCATGGGCGGCTGGCAGGAATACAGCGTGGTCGATGGCAATGCCGTGGGCGCGCTGCGCAAGGTGGACACTGCCCATGTGCCGCTGTCGCACTACCTGGGCGCCGTGGGCATGCCGGGCGTGACGGCCTGGTATGGCCTGGTGAAGATCATTGCGCCCAAGGCGGGCGCCACCGTGGTGGTGAGCGCCGCCACGGGTGCCGTGGGCAGCGCCTTTGCCGCGCTGGCCAAGGCGCGCGGCTGCCGCGCCGTGGGCATTGCGGGCGGCGCCGAGAAGTGCCGTTATGCGGTGGAAGAGCTGGGCTTTGACGTGTGCATTGACTACAAGGTGTACAGCGACGTGAAGGCCATGTCCAAGGCCCTCAAGGATGCCTGCCCGAACGGCATCGACGGCTACTTTGAAAACGTGGGTGGATGGATCATGGACGCCGTGATGCTGCGCATGAACGCCTTCAGCCGCATCGCCCTGTGCGGCATGATCGCCGGTTACGACGGCCAGCCCTTGCCCATGGCCAACCCCGCGCTCATGCTGATCAACCGCATGAAGGTCGAAGGCTTCATCGTGAGTGAGCACATGGAGGTGTGGCCCGAGGCACTGCAAGAGCTGGGCACCCTGGTGGGCACCGGAAAGCTGCGCCCGCGCGAGACCATTGCGCAAGGCATTGCGGCGGCACCCGAGGCTTTTCTGGGCCTGCTCAAGGGCAGGAACTTCGGCAAGCAGCTCGTCAAGCTGGTCTGAACATGGCTGCCTTGCCGCCCGTGCTGCGCTGGACCTGGGCCCGCTTCGACGACCTGGGCGTGCATGCCCTGCATGATGCGCTGGCCCTGCGCTGCAAGGTGTTCATCCTGGAGCAGGGGCCCTACCAGGACCCGGACAGTGCGGACAAGCAATCCTGGCACCTGCTGGGGTATGACGATGCCGGGGCCTTGCAGGCCTGCCTGCGCGTGGTGGACCCGGGCGTGAACTACCCCGAGCCCTCCATCGGGCGCGTGGTCACGGCCCGCGCGGCGCGTGGCGGCGGCATGGGGCGCGCGCTCATGGTGCAGGGGCTGGACCGCTGCCGACAGGTCTGGCCGGGCAGGGCGGTGCGCATCAGCGCGCAGGCGCATCTGCAGCGTTTTTATGGCAGCCTGGGGTTTGTGGCGGTGTCTGACGTTTACCTCGAAGATGGGATTCCCCACATCGAGATGCTGTGGAGCCCGCCCTGAGCAGTGCCGGCGCTGATGCCTGCACGGCCATCTGTTTCAATGCTTGCGCTGGAGATTGCCCATGACCGCCCTGATCCTGCACCACTACCCCTCATCGCCTTTCTCGGAAAAGATCCGGCTGGTGCTGGGCTTCAAGCAGTTGCCCTGGAAGTCGGTGATCATTCCCAGCATCGCGCCCAAGCCCAATGTGATGGCCCTCACGGGCGGCTACCGCAAGACGCCGTTTCTGCAGATCGGCGCCGACATCTACTGCGACTCGGCGCTGATCTGCGAGGTGCTCGAACATGAGCACCCCGAGCCGGTGCTGTTTCCACCCCATCTCAAGGGCGTGGCGCGCGTGTTTGCACAGTGGGCCGACAGCACCCTGTTCCAGAGCGCCATGGCCTACAACCTGCAACCGCGCGGTGCCCAGGCGCTTTTTGCCCATGTGGCACCCCAGGCGGCCCAGGCCTTTGGCGAAGACCGCCGCCAGATGAGCGCCGGCATGCTGCGTCTGCGCCCGCAGGACGCCACGGCGGCCTACCGATCGTATCTGCGGCGCCTGGCGCACATGGTGGAAGAACATGATTTCACCTTTGGCGCCGAGCCCTGCGTGGCCGACTTTGCCGCTTACCACCCGCTGTGGTTCACGCGCCAGTGCGTGCCGGTGATGGCCGACATCTTCCAGGCCACGCCCGCCGTGCTGGAGTGGATGGACCGGGTGGCGGCCCTGGGGCACGGCCGCATGGAGAAATTCAGCGCCGCCGACGCCATCACGGTGGCAGCCGGTGCCGAACCCTTGCCGGTGGTGAACGACGTCTTTCAGGACGAGCACGGCATTGCGCTGGGGGACGAGGTCACGGTGGCGGCCGAGAGCTTTGGCACCGAGCCCACCGCCGGCACCCTCATCGCCGCCACACGCACGCGCTACAGCCTGCGCCGCACCGATCCGCGTGCCGGCACGGTGCATGTGCACTTTCCCCGCATCGGCTATGTGTTGAGGGCATCCCCCTGAGCGGCTGCCCCGCTTCCCCCTTCTCTCGGCTTCGCCGGGGAGGGGGACGATGCCTTCGCAGCGGGGCGGCCCTTGCTCGGCGTCCCGCGCGACGGGCAGCGCCAGTTTCCGCCGTACCCACCCATTCGCAAGCAGACAAATGAAGGAGCGCACATGATTGAAAACTTTCAGGGCAAGACGGTGGTATTGACGGGTGCAGGCTCGGGCTTTGGCCTGGAATGCGCGCGCATTGGTACCCGCCTGGGCATGAACCTGGTGCTCGTGGATGTGCAGCAGGACGCACTCGATGCCGCTGCTGCCGAGATGCAGGCGGCAGGCGCCCAGGTGCTGGCCCGCAAGGTGGATGTTTCGAGCGCCCCCCAGATGGAGCAGTTGGCTGTGGATGTGGCGCAGCGCTTTGGCGCACCGCACCTCGTGTTCAACAACGCCGGCGTGGGTGCGGGCGGCCTGGTGTGGGAAAACTCGGTGAAAGACTGGGAATGGGTGTTGGGCGTGAACCTCATGGGCGTGGTGCACGGCGTGCGGCTGTTCACGCCCATGATGCTGGAGGCGGCCAGGAAGGACCCGCAGTGGCGCGGCCACATTGTCAATACCGCCAGCATGGCGGGCCTGCTGGCCCCGCCCAACATGGGCATCTACAACGTGAGCAAGCACGCCGTGGTCAGCCTGTCGGAAACGCTGTACCAGGATCTTTCACTGGTGACGGACCAGGTGGGCGCCAGCGTGTTGTGCCCGTATTTCGTGGCCACGGGCATCAACGAAAGCCAGCGCAACCGCCCCGATGGGCTGGCGGGTGACCAGCCCACCCAGAGCCAGCTGATCGGCCAGGCCATGATCAACAAGGCCGTCAGCGCCGGCAAGGTGACGGCCGCCGAAGTGGCACAGAAGGTGTTCGATGCCGTGGCGGCCAACCAGTTCTATATCTACAGCCATCCCAAGGCGATAGGCGCAGTGCAGACCCGCATGGAAGACATACTGCAGGCCCGCAACCCCACCGATCCCTTTGCCGACAAGCCCGCGCTGGGAGCGCAGCTGCGCGCAGCATTGCGTGCCGACTGAGCCTGCGAGCCCTCCGTGGCGCCAAGCAGTGGCGTCTGAACCGATGAATCCAGCCAACCAAGCCAACCAGGCCAGCCAGGCCGACAACGGGCCAACCGACGGCCTGCCCCTGCCAGCGCGCAACCGCGCCATGCTGGTCATCATTCTGGGTATTGCGATGGCAGTGCTCGATGGCAGCGTCGTCAACCTGGCCCTGCCGGGCATTGCTCGCGAGCTCAATGCCAGCGCGGCCCACGCGATCTGGGTGGTCAATGCCTACCAGATCGCCACGCTCGTCATGCTGCTGCCACTGGCATCGCTGGGCGAGCGACTGGGGTATCGGCGCGTGTACCTCGTCGGCATGGCGCTGTTTGCGCTGTCGTCGGTAGGAGCCATGCTGGCCGATTCGCTGGCCACGCTGATTGTGGCCCGGGCTGTGCAGGGGCTGGGTGCGGCCGGCATCATGAGCGTGAATGCCGCCCTGGTGCGGCTGACCTATCCGCGCGCGCAACTGGGGCGCGGCCTGGCGATCAATTCCATGGTGGTGGCGCTGGCCTCGGTGGCTGGCCCCTCGGTGGCTGCCGGCATCCTGTCCGTGGCGCCGTGGCCCTGGCTTTTTGCGCTCAACCTGCCCCTGGGGGCCTTGACGCTGTGGCTGGGATGGCGGGCGCTGCCCTTCAATCCACCCAGCGCGGTGGTGCAACCCCGCCCTGCGGCCCTGGATGTCGTGCTCAACGTGCTGATGTTCACGCTGATCTTCGTGGGGGGAGAGCGGCTGGGCGCTGCCCACAGCGCGGGGCGGGCCGGCGCCTCGTCCGAGGCCTGGGGCTTGCTGGCTGCCGGTGTGGTGGTGGGCTGGGTGTACCTGCGCCGCCAGTGGCGCCTGGCTGCACCCCTGTTTCCGGTGGATCTGCTGCGCATTCCGGTGTTTGCGTTGTCCATGGGGTCGTCGGTGGGCGCGTTTTGTGCGCAAACCCTGGCCTATCTGGTGCTGCCCTTCTTGCTGCTGGAGGGCTTGGGCCGCACTCCCTTGCAGGCGGGGTTGCTGATCACGGCCTGGCCCGTGGCCATCGTGGTGACAGCGCCGATCGCGGGGCGCCTGATCGGCCGCTGCGCGGATGGCCTGCTGGGGGCCATCGGCATGGGCGTGTTCGCCTGCGGCCTGCTCTTGCTGGCGGCCTTGCCGGCCGACCCGTCTGCCTTCGATATGGTCTGGCGCATGGCACTGTGCGGCGCGGGTTTTGCGCTGTTCCAGTCGCCCAATAACCACACCATCGTCACCTCGGCCCCGCTGCACCGCAGCGGCGCGGCCAGCGGCATGCTGGGCACGGCCCGGTTGACGGGGCAGACCATGGGGGCGGTTTTGCTGGCCACTATCTTTACCTTGTGGCCCTCGCACGATGGCACAGGCGAATGGGTGGCCTTGCTGCTTGCCGCGGCCTTTGCGGTGGTGGCGGGTGTGTGCAGTTCGCTGCGTCTGCGCGCCACGCAGTGACGAAAGAACGCCGGACGGGGGGACGTGGGGCGTGGTCAACGCATCTGCACCGTGCGCCCGACGGGCCTACTGCCTGCGCCAGACACCACGGGCAACAGCCTTTCTCGCAAGCGCTCGGTGCAGACCAGGCGCGACGCACAACGCCTCTGTGACGGCAGGGCGCGGTTGCATGCGACCCAGGTAGTTCCTATTTGTAACTTGTGAAACGTATGTAAATTGGTATTTGTGGGTGTAGATGTTTGTTGCTGTTTCTTTTAGTGTCGGCATCAGGATGTTGCGCGTGAGAGTGAGTGCCCCGTGCAGGGGTTTTGCACCCATTTGGAGGTTGTATGACCATCGTTTCCACTGAGCACAGCATGGCCGGGCTTTCCTCCGGGTCGCACGACAGTGGTTCCGGTGAGGGGCACCTGGTCGGGCATGGCAGCTTGGCGTCCGTATGGCCTGATTTCCTGGTGGGGCAGACAGATCACCCGGTGCGGGTATTGCTGGTGGATGACGATGCGCATATCCGCCTGGTGATTGCACAAGAGCTCATGGCGGACCCCCGCACCCTGGTGGTGGCGCAGGCGTCCAGCCTGCGCGAGGGGCGCAAGGCCATCAAGCAGCACGAGTTCGATGTGCTGCTGGTGGATTTGCACCTGGGTGACGGCGAGGGCTTCGAGCTGCTGGATTACCTCAAGACCGTGCGCCCCTCGGCCGAGGCGGTGGTGATCTCCGTCATGGAGAACGAAGACGAAGTGCTGCGCGCCTTCGAGCTGGGTGCCACCGGGTACCTCGGCAAGAACTCGTGGTTTGGCAACTATGCGCAGGCAGTGCTGCAGGTGGTCAATGGCGGTGCGTCCATCACGCCCACCCTGGCGCGCCGCCTGCTGCAGCGGTTTGACAAGACCCATGCCGATCCGCCCAAGCGCCAGGAGCCCGCCGAAGCCGAGCTCTTGTCCGACCGCGAGAAGGATGTCCTGCGCATGGTGGCCGGCGGTTACACCACCGCAGAAATTGCCACCAACCTGCGCATCAGCACCATGACGGTGAACACGCACATTCGTAACATCTACCGCAAGTTGCAGGTGCGTACCCGCGCCCAGGCTGTGCGGTTTGCGTCGCTGCGGGGGCTGTTCTAGGCGCCGCGGTTGCCGCGAATGTGCCGACATGTTTCGTACCAGCCCGCCCCGTTTTGCCCTGGCCTGCCTGGCACTCTGGCTGGTGCAATGGATCTTGGGTCTTCTGCTGGTGGGGCATTTCTGGGCCTTGAACTCCCCCGCCGTGCAGTGGCTTGTGGCCGTCCAGCTCATTGGCCAGACTCTGCTGGGGCTGCTCATCCTGGTCCAGCTTCCGCGCGCCCTGCAGTGGCGGCCACGGCGCAATCCCCGCCCCAGTGCCGAAGTGCAGGCCGAGCGCCAGCGCATCGCCCGGGAGCTGCATGACAACGTTGGCTCGCAACTGGTCAACACCATGGGGCTGCTGGACCCCCAAGTGCCAGCCCATTCGCAGGCGCTGCGGGCGCTGGAGCAGTGTCTGCTGGACCTGCGCCTGGTGGTGGATTCGATGGACAGCGGTGCCGACATGCTCGCCGATCGCCTGGCGCGCCTGCGCCACCGCATGCAGCCGGTGCTGGACCGGCGTGGCATCCGCATGGCGTGGCAGGTCCAGGCCGCAGATGGCATTGCAACGCCCTGTGGTGCGCGCGCCCAGCACATGGTCTCCATCGCGCAGGAAGCCTTGAGCAACGTGCTGCAGCACGCGCAGGCCACGCAGGTGGCGGTGCGACTGCACTATGTCGGGGAACCGGGCGCATGGTGCCTGGAGGTCTGCGACAACGGGCGGGGCCTGCCCGAGGCATCCACGGCTTCTGGCACCCGGCCGCCGGGCTTTGGCCTGGAGGGCATGCGCCGCCGGGCGGTGCAGATGGGCGGGGCTCTGGAACTGGTCCGGCCCGAGGAGGGCGGCACCTGCATTCGCGTGGTGCTGCCAATCGATGGTGCGCCCCAGCCGCTGCGCCAGGGGGCGCACGGCGCATAGCTCGGCTCGGATAGCGGTGGTGTGGCCTGCTGGGCGCCCCGGGTGCTGCCAATCCTGGTGTGATTCACCCTGAAAAATGCCGCAAACGCTTTTCTGGATATATCTTGCAGCTATCAAAAGAGGAGCTATTGCGCGCAAGACGCCCGGCTCCGCTGGCGCGGCCAGGTTCGTCGCATGTGGCACACTCGCCCGCTTTTCCCGTTGATGTGTCCGCAGAATAGAACGCCATGCAAAAGATCGTCCGGCAGATTGCCGAAGAAATCCGGATCACCGAGCAACAGGTCAAGGCCGCTGTGGAGCTGCTCGATGGCGGCGCCACGGTGCCCTTCATCGCGCGCTACCGCAAGGAAGTGACCAACGGGCTCGACGATATCCAGCTGCGTGAGCTGGAAGCACGCCTGTCCTACCTGCGCGAACTGGAAGACCGCCGTGCCGCCGTGCTCAAGAGCATCGACGAGCAGGGCAAGCTGACCGACGCGCTGCGTGCTTCCATAGCCGCCGCGCCGACCAAGCAGGAGCTGGAAGACATCTACCTGCCCTTCAAGCAAAAGCGCCGCACCAAGGGCCAGATTGCGCGCGAGTTCGGCATCGAGCCGCTGGCCGACAAGCTGTTTGCCGACCCCATGCTCGACCCCGCGAGGGAAGCCGCGGCATTTACCAGGCCGCCCGAAGTGTTGGACGATGGCAAGCCGGGTGCCGATTTCTCTACCGTGCCCGCCGTGCTCGACGGTGTGCGCGACATTCTGAGCGAGCGCTGGGCCGAGGACGCCGTGCTGGTGCAATCCCTGCGCGAATGGCTGTGGGCCGAGGGCCTGCTGCGCAGCAAAAAGGTCGAAGGCAAGAACGAGAACGACCCCGAGGTCTCCAAGTTCCGCGATTACTTCGACTACGACGAGCCCATCGGCCGCGTGCCCTCGCACCGTGCGCTGGCCGTGTTCCGCGGCCGGGGCCTAGAAATCCTCGAAGCCAAGCTGGTCTTGCCGGTGGAGCCAGAACCCGGCAAGCCCAGCATTGCCGAAGGCAAGATCGCCCTGCACCTGGGCTGGAGCCATGCAGGCCGCCCCGCCGACGACCTGTTGCGTAAATGCGTGGCCTGGACCTGGCGCGTGAAGCTGAGCCTCTCCACTGAGCGCGACCTGTTCGCCCGCCTGCGCGACGATGCCGAGAAGGTCGCCATCAAGGTGTTTGCCGACAACCTGCGCGACCTGCTGCTGGCGGCACCTGCCGGCCCGCGCGTGGTGATGGGGCTGGACCCCGGCATCCGCACCGGCGTGAAGGTGGCCGTGGTGGACGCCACCGGCAAGCTCGTGGAAACCGCCACCGTGTACCCGCACGAGCCGCGCCGCGACTGGGATGGCGCGCTGCACACGCTGGCCAGGCTGTGTGAGAAGCATGGCGTGAACCTGATCGCGATTGGCAACGGCACGGCCAGCCGCGAGACCGACAAGCTGGCGGCCGAGCTCATCAAATTGATGTCAAAAGTGCCTGTAGCGCAGACGGATCAAGCGCGAGCAGCTATCGAGAAGGTGGTTGTGAGCGAGGCCGGTGCCTCGGTGTACAGCGCCAGCGAATACGCCTCGCAAGAGATGCCTGACGTGGACGTGAGCCTGCGCGGCGCCGCTTCCATTGCGCGCCGCCTGCAGGACCCGCTGGCCGAGCTGGTCAAGATCGATCCCAAGAGCATCGGCGTGGGCCAGTACCAGCATGACGTGAACCAGAGCGAGCTGGCGCGCACCCTGGGCACGGTGGTGGAAGACTGCGTGAACTCCGTGGGTGTGGACTTGAACACGGCCAGCGTGCCGCTGCTCTCCCGCGTGTCGGGCCTGTCGGGCAGCGTCGCCAAGGCCGTGGTGCGCTGGCGCGAGGCCAATGGTGCGTTCAAGAGCCGCAAGCAGCTGATGGACGTGGCGGGTCTCGGTGCCAAGACCTTCGAGCAGAGTGCGGGCTTCCTGCGCATCCGTGGCGGTGAGAACCCGCTGGACATGACCGGCGTGCACCCTGAGACTTACCCCGTGGTCGAGCAGATCATGGAAAAGACGGGCAAACCCGTGGCCGAGCTCATGGGCCGTGCCGACATGCTCAAGACCCTGAAGCCCGAGCTGTTTGCCAACGACAAGTTCGGCGTGATCACTGTCAAGGACATCCTGGCCGAACTGGAAAAACCCGGCCGCGATCCGCGCCCGGACTTCAAGGTGGCGCGCTTCAACGATGGTGTGGAAGACATCAAGGACCTCAGGGAAGGCATGATCCTGGAAGGCACCGTGAGCAACGTGGCCCAGTTTGGTGCCTTCATCGACCTCGGGGTGCACCAGGACGGCCTGGTGCATGTGAGCCAGCTGGCGCACAAGTTCGTCAACGACGCCCGCGAGGTGGTCAAGACCGGCGACATCGTCAAGGTCAAGGTCATGGAAGTGGACGTGGAGCGCAAACGCATCGGCCTGTCGATGAAGCTGGGCGATGCGCCACCGCGTCCATCTGGCGACCGGGGCGCACCACGCGACAACCGCTTTGAAGGGGCAGGGCGCGGCTACCAGCAGCCACAGGCCCAGCGCCGTGCGCCCGAGCCGGCACAGCAGTCCGCCATGGCCTCGGCCTTCGCCAAGTTGCAGGCCAAAAATCGGTAACAACCGGGTACATAATCGCCAGCATCTCAACCGGAGGCGCTGTACCCCATGGAGCTGAACGCACTGCTGGCACACCCTGTGGCTCTGCCCAGTCTTCCGCGCGCCGTGGCGCTGCTGATGACCGAACTGGGCCATGAGGAGCCCAGCCTGCGTCGGGCCAACCAGCTCATTGGCACCGATCCGGCACTGGCCGCGCGGCTGCTGGAGGTGGCCAATGCGCCGGCGTTCCAGATGCAGCGCCAGATTGTCGGCATCCCCGAGGCGCTGGCGCTGTTGGGTGTGGCGCAGTTGCGGACCCTGGTCTCGTCCGCGCCGCTGGGTACCACTTCGCGTTCGGTGCCGGGCATCAACATGCAGCAGTTCTGGCGCTACAGCCTCAATACGGCCAAGCTGGCCCGTTCCCTGGCGGGCATCGGCCACCACAACCAGATTGCCGCCTACACCGCAGGCTTGCTGCATGCGCTGGGCGAGCTGCTGATGCACCTGGCCGCACCGGACATCATCTTGCCGATCAACGCGCTGATGTCGCCGTTCGATATGCGGCGGGCCAAGATCGAGCAGCGCGTTCTGGGCTATTGCTATGGCAGCGTGAGCGCCGGGCTGGCGCAGCGCTGGCAGTTTCCTGAAGTGGTGGTGGACGCCCTGCAGCACCAGAGCGCTCCGCTCGACAACAACGCCTACGAGCCGCTGGCGGGGGTGATCCACCTGGCATCGTGGCGCGCCCGCGTCCGCGAGGCCGACATGGGCGAAAAGGAAATGGCTGTGTCCTTCCCGGGCGAGGTGGGGTTGATGCTGGGCTATGACATCGACATGGTGCTCCAGCAAGACCCGATCGACTGGACCGTACGGCCCGAGGCTTCCGACTACATGGTCTGAGAGCCTGTTTACGATCTCGCAGGGGACCCCTGGGAGATCGTAAACAGGCTCTGAGGCCGGCAGGGCTGCCGTGGCCCGCGATGTGCGCGGCGTACTGCTTTTGGCGTGCGCCGCCGGCTCCCTGCCCAGGCTCAGAGCGACTGCGCCAGTATGTCCCGGTATTCCTCGGGCGTGGCGATGCGCGGATTGGTCTTGTGGCAGTGGTCGGCCATCGCGCCTTGGATGATGTCGTCGAACATGCCTTCGGTCACGCCCATGGCCGCCAGGCCGGTGGGCAGGCCCAGGCGGGCGTTCATGCCGCGGATGGCTTCAGGGATGTCGCCCGCTGCGGCCAGGCCCATGGCATGGGCCATGCGCTCCAGGCGTTTGTCCTTTTGCACCGACTCGGCCTGCGCGTTGAAGCGCACCACGGCGGGCAGGAACATGGCGTTGAGCGTGCCGTGGTGCAGGCGCGGGTTCACGCCGCCCAGGCTGTGGCTGAGCGAGTGCACGGCGCCCAGGCCTTTCTGGAAGGCCATGGCACCCTGCATGCTGGCGCTCATCATGTGCAGGCGCGCGTCGCGGTCGCTGCCGTTTTTGGTGGCCTGCTCGATGTGGGCCCAGCCGCGCGTGAGGCCGTCGAGCGCGATGCCGTCGGCCGGGGGATTGAACGCGGCCGACATGAAGGTCTCCATGCAGTGCGCAATCGCATCCATGCCGGTGGCGGCCGTGAGCATGGGGGGCAGGCCCAGCGTGAGTTCGGGGTCGCAGATGGCGGTCTTGGGCACCAGGTTCCACGAGTGAAAGCCGAGCTTGCGGTGGTCATCCACGATGATGATGGCGCCGCGCGCCACCTCGCTGCCCGTGCCGCTGGTGGTCGGCACGGCAATCAGTGGCGCGGTGCGCTCGGTGATGCGGGGCGAGCCGCCTTCGATGGTGGCGTAGTGGGTGAGTGGTCCCTCGTGCGTGGCGGCAATCGCAATGCCCTTGGCGCAGTCGATGGCCGAGCCACCACCCACGGCGATCAGGCCGTCGCAGCCCTGGGCCTTGTACATCTGCACGGCGGCACGCACGGCGGCTTCGGTGGGGTTCGACGGGGTCTGGTCGAACACCGCGACGGTCATGCCGGGCAGGGCGTCCAGCGCCTTTTGCAGAATGCCTGCGGCTTTCACGCCGGGGTCCGTCACGATCAGCGGGCGCGTGATGCCCACGCGCTCGCATTCCTGCTGGAGCAGCTGGACGGCGCCGAATTCAAACTGGACCTGGGTGACGTAGTAGATGAAAGCCATGGCAGTGGGTGGAGTTGCGTTTACGATGCTTGCAAACACTTTACAACCCCGAGACACGCATGACCATGAAGCAAACCCTCACCGCCCTGGCCTGTGCCGTCGCTTGTGCGACAGCCGCCCAGGCCCAGTGCCTGACCGATGCCCAGACCGCTGACCTGGTGGCCCACTATGTCGCCAGGACTCCGGCCGCCAACCCTGAAAACCTGTCCGAAGCCGATGGCGCCTGCACGCGCGGCAAGCTCAACCAGCTGCTGGCGCAGCGCCTGGGCAAGGTGATTGGCTACAAGGCGGGGCTGACCAACCCGGCGGTGCAAAAGCGCTTCCACACCGACAAGCCCGTATGGGGCAAGCTCTACGAAGGCATGGTGCTGCAGAGCGGCGCCACGGTGGATGCGGCGTTTGGTGCCCGTCCGCTGTACGAGGCCGACATGCTGGTGCGCGTGAAGAGCGCCGCCATCAACCAGGCCCGCACGCCCATGGAAGTGCTGGATGCGGTGGACCAGGTCATCCCGTTCATCGAACTGCCCGACCTCATGGTGCAGGCCCCGACCAAGCTCAACGGCGCGGGCGTGAGTGCCATCAACGTGGGTGCACGCCTGGGCGTGGCCGGTGCGCCGTTGGCCGTGCCCGCCTACCGTGCCGAGCGCTATGCCATGCTCAGGGCGCTGGCCGACATGAACGTGTCGCTGACCGATGGCGCGGGCACGCGCCTGGGCGGTGGCAAGGGTAGCGACATCCTGGACCATCCTCTCAACGCCGTGGTGTGGCTGGCCGGTGCGCTGGCGCAGGAGGGGCTGGCCATGCAGCCGGGTGACCTGATCAGCCTGGGCTCGTTCTCGCCGCTGCTGCCGCCGAGGGCCGGGTTGTCGGTGACCACCACTTATGACGGCCTGCCGGGTGCAACGCCTGTGCGGCTGAGCTTCAGGTAGATCCATCCCCTTGTTGATCCGGCCCGCGCTGCGCGGGCTTTTGTTCGAGACCCTGACCGTTGACCGATCTGCACATTCACCATACCCGCCTGACCTCCCAGATGCGCAGCGTGCTGGAACGCATGGCCCGAGCGGGCCATGCGCCGCTGCATACGCGCTCCCCACAGGATGCCCGCATCGCCTACCAGGCCGGCGCCGATGTGCTGGAGGTACCCAAGGCCACCCTGGCGCGCGTGGAGGATTTCCAGCTTCCGGCCCGCGACGGCCATGCGTTGCCTGCCAGGCTATATGCGCCGTCCACCGACACGGGCCTGCCGCTGCTGCTGTATCTGCATGGGGGCGGCTTCACCATCGGCAACATCGCCACGCACGACATCCTGTGCCGCGAGCTGGCGCGCCTGGCCGGTTGCATGGTGGTGTCGCTCGATTACCGGCTGGCGCCGGAGCACCGCTTTCCCACGGCCAGCAACGATGCCTGGGATGCATTGCAGTGGCTCGCGGCCAACGCCCGGAACTTGGGTGCAGACCCCGCGCGCCTGGCGGTGGGCGGCGACAGCGCTGGCGGCACATTGGCTGCCGTCAACGCCATCCTGGCACGCGATGCGGGCCTGCCGCTGGCGCTGCAACTGCTGATCTATCCTGGCTGCGCGGCGCACCAGGACACACCTTCGCACGCGACCTTTGCGCGCGGCCTGGTGCTGGAGGAACCCGCCATCAGCTGGTTCTTTGGCCACTATGTGCAAAGCCGCGAGCAGCGCGAGGACTGGCGTTTTGCCCCGCTGCATGCGCCCGATGTGGAGGGCGTGGCTCCCGCCTGGATTGGCCTGGCCGAATGCGACCCGCTGGTGGACGAAGGCATAGCCTACGCCGACAAGCTGCGCCTGGCCGGTGTGGCGGTGGACCTGGACATCTACCGGGGCGTGACCCACGAATTCATCAAGATGGGCCGCGCCATCCCTGAGGCCCGCAAGGCCCATGCCGATGCGGCCCGCGCGCTGCGCCTGGCTTTTCACCTGGAGTAGACGAACCCATGCAACGCAGTGATTTCCGTTGTTTCCACCGCCTGCGCGTGCGCTGGGCCGAGGTGGACATGCAAAAGATCGTGTTCAACGCACACTACCTCATGTACATCGACACCGCCATGAGCGACTACTGGCGCGCGCTGGCGATGCCCTACGAGGCGAGCATGCTGGCCCTGGGCGGCGAGATGTATGTGAAGAAGGCCACGCTCGAATACCACGCCTCGGCGCGGCTGGATGACACGCTGGATGTGGGCCTGCGCTGTGCGCGGGTGGGCAATTCGTCGAGCCTTTTCGAGGCGGGCATCTTCAGCGGCGACCGGCTGCTGGTGTCGGGCGAGCTGGTCTATGTGTTTGCCGACCCCGCGACGCAGACCTCGCGCCCGGTGCCACCCGCGCTGCGCGCCATCTTCGAGGATTTTGAGGCGGGTGCCGACATGGCCGAGGTGCGCACCGGCGACTGGAACACCCTGGGCCGCGACGCGGGCCGTGTGCGCACCGCGGTGTTCGTGCATGAGCAGGGCATCCCCGCCGAGATCGAGGCCGATGTGCAGGACATCTCGGCCCGCCATGCCGTGCTCTACAACCGGCTGGGCATGCCCATTGCCGCCGGCCGCCTGCTGCAGCAGGCGCCGGGCGTGGGCCGCATCGGCCGCATGGCGGTGGACCGCTCGGTGCGCGGCATGCAGTGGGGGCGGCAGTTGCTGGATGCGCTGGTCAAGGCCGCGCGCGCCCGGGGCGACAGCGAGGTGCAGCTGCACGCCCAGCGCAGTGCCGAAGGCTTTTACCGCCGCGCCGGCTTCTCCGTGGTGGGTGAGCCGTATGAGGAAGCGGGCATTGCGCACATCGCCATGCTGCGGCAATGGTAGGGATTTGCTATTGAATAAAGAGCTTCCAGCGCTTGATGCATAAGCGCTGAAGCCCATTTGAATTCAAATATCTTCAAGCAGCGCGTAGGGCAGGGGCAGCAGCGACAGCGCCACGCCGCCCGCTGCGCCCACCTGCAGGCCGCCCTCTTGCGCGGCCGTGATCTGCAGTGACACGATGACATCGAAGCCGCCGCCGGGGGCGGGTGCCACCTGCACCACGGTACCGCAGGGCTGCTCCAGGTCCGCCGTGCTGAACACTTCGGATCCCACTGCCACTTCGGCCGTCGCATGCGCCACATAGGCGCGCCGCTTGAGCGTGCCCCGGAACTGGCTGCGTGCCACCACCTCCTGCCCGGGGTAACAGCCCTTCTTGAAGTTCACGCCGCCCACCGATTCGTAGTTGAGCATCTGGGGCACAAAGGCTTCCACCACCGGTGTGGTCAGCGTGGCCACGCCGCTGCGCACCTCGCTCCACAACCATAGCGCGGGGTCGAGGGCGGGACCTGCGGGGGCTGCATCGGAGGCCGGTGCCACCCACAATGCACGGGGGGCGCCGTCTGCGGGGTACAGGTGCACCACGGTTGCAGAGCCAATGCCGGTTTTGCACCAGGCAGGTTGTGCGCCAAAAGCTACTGAATGGATAGATTCCCCGGCCACGCCATACAGCGCGAAGTCGGCGGTGGCATCGGTCAATTTGGCCTTGGCGCGCAGCACGAACATCGACAGGCGCTTGAGCGTGGCGGGCAGCAGGTCGCGGCTGCAGACCAGCAGCACCTCGGTGGCACTGCGCTTGAAGCCGATAAAGCTGGCCTGCATGCGGCCCTTGGCCGACAAAAAGGCGGCCAGGCGGGCCTGGTCCATGCCGAGCAGGGCGAAATCCTGGGTGAGCTGGCCGTGGAGAAATTTGGCAGCGTCTTCGCCTTCCACGCGAATCACGCCGAGGTGGGACAGGGGGGCAATGCCGTTCAACGAGTAGGTCATCGCTGAATTATGATGCCCGCTCCCATTCATACAGGCAGCAGGGTTGTGCGACGTTTACTGGTTTTGATCGCGTTGGTTCTGATCGTATCGGGGGGGGCTGCCTACTGGTGGCTGCACCAGCCCATCGTTGCAGCCGGCGAGACGCTGGAGCTGGCCATCGAGCCTGGCACGACACCAAGGGGCGTGGCCCGCGATGTGGTGGCTACCGGGGCGCGCGTGGATGCCCGCCTGCTGTACGCCTGGTTCCGCGTGTCGGGGCAGGACCGCGCCATCAAGGCCGGTAACTACGAAATTCCGCCGGGCACCACCCCCATCGGCCTGCTGCAAAAACTGGCCCGCGGCGAAGAGGCACTGCGCGCACTCACGCTGGTGGAGGGCTGGAACTGGCGCCAGGTACGCCAGGCTCTGGCCCGGGAAGACCAGCTCAGGCCCGACTCTGCCACCCTGACCGACGAGGCGCTGATGGCGCAGCTGGGCCGCCCGGGCGTGCATCCCGAGGGGCGCTTCTTTCCCGATACCTACACCTATGCCAAGGGGTCGAGCGACCTCGCCCTGCTGCGCCGGGCGCTGCACGCCATGGACCGCCGCCTCGAAGCCGCCTGGGCGCAGCGCGCGGCCGACACGCCCCTGCAGTCGGCAGACCAGGCGCTGATCCTGGCCAGCATCGTGGAAAAGGAAACCGGTCGGGCCAGCGACCGGGGCCAGATCGCCGGCGTGTTCGCCAACCGCCTGCGGGCAGGCATGCTGCTGCAGACCGACCCCACCGTGATCTACGGGCTGGGCGAGAAGTTTGACGGCAACCTGCGCAAGCGGGACCTGCAGGCCGACACGCCCTGGAACACCTACACCCGCGCGGGCCTGCCGCCCACGCCGATCGCCATGCCGGGCAAGGCCTCGCTGCTGGCCGCCGTGCAGCCCGACGCCACGCGCGCCCTGTACTTTGTGGCCAAGGGCGATGGCAGCAGCCACTTCAGCGCCTCGCTGGAGGAGCACAACCGTGCCGTCAACCGCTACCAGCGGGGGCAGTGAACGGCCTCTGCACTGCTGTTTTTGCCCGCCAGCCTGTCCCGATTCAACCAAGGTTCCCATGTCACGACCCGGTCTGTTCATCACGTTTGAAGGCATCGACGGCGCAGGCAAGTCCTCGCACATCGAGGGCCTGGCCGCCGCGTTCCGCTCCCAGGGCCGCACGGTCACCGTGAGCCGCGAGCCGGGCGGCACCCCGCTGGCCGAAAAGCTGCGCGAGATGGTGCTGAACGACTCCATGGATGCGCTCACCGAGTCCCTGCTGATCTTCGCCGCCCGGCGCGACCACCTGCGCAACGTCATCGAGCCCGCGCTGGCGCGGGGCGAGGTGGTGCTGTGCGACCGGTTCACCGACGCCACCTTTGCCTACCAGGGCGCGGGGCGCGGCTTTGACCTGGGGGTGCTGTCCACATTGGAGCGCCTTGCGCAGACCGGGCTTGCGCCAGACGCCGATTTGATGCGCGAACCTGACCTGACGGTGTGGTTCGACCTGGCCCCCGAGGTGGCGGCCCAGCGGCTGGCCGGTGCGCGTGTGCCCGACCGTTTCGAGGCCCAGCCCGTGGAATTCTTCCGCCGCGTGGCCCAGGGGTATGCCGACCGCGCTGCCGCCGCGCCCCAGCGCTTTGCGCATCTGGATGCGGCACAGGAGCGCCACCGCGTGTGGCAGCAGCTCACCAGCGTGTTCGTGCGCAAGGGCTGGCTGGCGATCATGGTGGCCAGCCAGGGAGGGCCGCAATGAGCGAGCCGGCCGTGGCATTGGCGCCCTGGATCGCTGCGCAACGCACCAGGCTGTTGTCCCAGCGCGGCCATGCCTGGTTGCTGCAGGGGCCATCCGGATTGGGGCAGTTCGCTCTCGGGATGGAACTGGTTCGCGCCTGGCTCTGCGATGCGCCGACTGCCCAGGGGGCCTGCGGCCACTGTGGCAGCTGCCACGCCATCGATGTGCGCACCCATGCCGATCTGTGCGTGCTGATGCCCGAGGCGCAGATGATGGCGCTGGGCTGGCCCCTGTCGGAAAAGGCCCAGGCCGACATCGACGACAAAAAGCGCAAGCCCAGCCGCGAGATCCGCGTCGAGGCCATGCGCGATGCAGTGGAGTTTGCGCAGCGCACCTCGGCCCGTGGGCGCGGCAAGGCGGTGCTGGTGTATCCGGCCGAGCAGATGAACCACATCACGGCCAACGCGCTGCTCAAGACGCTGGAAGAGCCACCCGGCGATGTGCGCTTTGTGCTGGCCAGCGAAGCCGCGCACCAGCTGCTGCCCACGATCCGCAGCCGCTGCCTGGGGCACACCATGGTCTGGCCCGCCGAGGCCGACATGCTGCAGTGGCTTGCAGGGCAGGGGGTGGAGCCAGCGGCCGCAGCAGCGCATTTGCGTGCGGCCGGTGGCCGCCCTGATGACGCCCTGGCGCTGGCCCGCTCTGGCCGTAGCCCGCAGGCCTGGGCGGCGCTGCCCCAGGGCATTGCGCGGGGCGATGTGGCGGTGCTGGGCGACTGGACACCCGCCCAGGCGATTGACGCCCTCCAGAAACTGTGCCATGACCTGCTGGTCGCCAGCATGGGTGCGTCACCGCGCTATTTCGCGCCGGGCGATCTGCCCAAGCCGCCCCCGCTGGGAGCCCTCACGCGCTGGTCCCGCGCCCTTGCCGAGGAAGCGCGCACGGCGGACCATCCGTTCAACGCCGGCCTCATGCTGGAGGCGCTTGTGGCCCAGGCGCGAAACACCCTACACTCAAGGCACTGAAGTCGCACCCATCACCATGACCAGTCCATCCACCGCGCCCCGTCCCAGTGTCATGCAGCTGGCCATCAAGGAAAAGGCGGCTTTGTACGCGGCCTATATTCCCTTTTTTGTGGAAGGGGGCATTTTTGTTCCCACACCGCGCGACTACAAGCTGGGTGACGATGTCTATGTGCTGCTGACGCTGCCTGAAGATACCCAGCGCTATCCCGTGGCCGGCCGCGTGGCGTGGGTCACCCCGCCGCGCGCAGCGGGCAACCGCACACAGGGGATTGGCATCCAGTTCCCCAAGGACGAGAAATCGCGCCAGCTCAAGGCCAAGATCGAGGGGCTGCTGGGCACAGCCCTGGGTTCTGAGCGCCCTACGCAGACCATCTGATTGCGTTGGTGATCCTGTGCCGACCCGCGCTGGCAGGTCGGCTTTGTTGTTTCAAGACCGCATGTTTACCGATTCGCACTGTCACCTCACTTTTACGGAACTGCTCAGCCAGTTGCCCGCCATTCGCCAGGCCATGGCCGATGCCCAGGTGGATCGGGCCTTGTGCATCTGCACCACCATGGAAGAGTTCGATGGTGTGCATGCGCTGGCGCTGGCGCATGACAATTTCTGGAGCACCGTGGGCGTGCACCCCGACAACGAGGGCGTGACCGAGCCCTCGGTGCAAGACCTGCTCCGCTGCGCCGCGCTGCCCCGCGTGGTGGCCATTGGCGAGACGGGCCTGGACTATTACGGCATGGAAGACCGCAAGGGCGGCCGCAGCATTGCCGACCTGGAATGGCAGCGCGAGCGCTTTCGCACCCATATCCGCGCCGCGCGGGCCTGCGGCAAGCCCCTGGTGATCCACACCCGCAGCGCCTCGGGTGACACCCTGGCGATATTGCGCGAAGAGGGTGAGGACGGTGCGGGCAATCTGGCGGGTGGCGTGTTCCACTGCTTCACCGAGTCGATGCAGGTGGCGCGTGCCGCGCTGGATCTGGGCTACTACATCTCGTTCTCGGGCATCGTCACGTTCAAGAGCGCGCAGGACCTGCGCGACGTGGCGGCCTATGTTCCGCTCGATCGCATGCTGATCGAGACCGACAGCCCCTACCTGGCGCCCGTGCCGTACCGGGGCAAGACCAACAATCCCTCGTATGTGCCCCTGGTGGCCCAGCAGATCGCCCAGACGCGGGGCATTGCGCTGGAGGCGGTGGCGCAGGCCACCAGCCGCAATTTCGAGGCATTGTTCAAAGGAGTCGTGGCATGAGCCTGCAACGCCGTTCCGTGCTGGCCCTGGCGCTGGTGGCTGCGAGTGCGATGGCGCATGCCGGTTCGTACGACGATTTCTTCACGGCCATTTTGCGCGACGATGGCGCCACTATTTCAGCGCTGCTGCGCAGGGGCTTTGACCCGAACACGCGCGACCCCAAGGGGCAGGCGGGTTTGTCGATGGCATTGCAGCTGGATTCCCGCAATGCCTTTGCGGCGCTGATGGGCGCACGGCAGTTGAATGTGGAAGCACGCAACGCGCAGGACGAAAGCCCGCTGATGCTGGCAGCCATCAAGGGCAACATCGATGCGGTCAAGGCACTGATTGCGCGGGATGCCGACGTGAACAAGCCGGGCTGGACAGCCCTGCACTATGCAGCGTCGGGCACCACGCCCGAGCACACGGCCATCATCGCCTTGCTGCTGGAGCACCATGCCTACATCGATGCCGCGTCGCCCAATGGTTCCACGCCCCTGATGATGGCCGCGCAGTACGGCACGAGGGAAGCGCTGCAACTGTTGCTGGACGAGGGCGCAGACCCTGCACTGAAGAACCAGCTGGGGCTGACTGCCAGTGACTTTGCCCTGCGGGTCGATCGCAGGGACGCGGCCGAGGCCATTGCCGCTGCCACTCGACGCCGCCAGCCGAACCGCGGCAAGTGGTAACGGACGGCCGAGTGCGCCGGCGCTAACCGGCGGCCGGGCGATTCTGCAGTCGGGAATAGAGCCCGCCGCTGGCCATCAAGGCGCTGTGCGTACCTTGCTCTGCAATGCGGCCCCGCTCCATCACCACCACGCGGTCTGCATGTTCGATGGTGGACAGGCGGTGGGCAATGACCAGTGTGGTGCGCCCGTGCATGAGCCGTTGCAAGGCCTCCTGCACCAGTCGCTCTGACTCGGTATCCAGCGCGGAGGTGGCCTCGTCCAGGATGAGGATGGGGGCATCCTTGTACAAGGCCCGCGCGATGGCCAGGCGCTGGCGCTGACCGCCGGAGAGCTGGGTGGCATTGTGGCCCACCACGGTGTGGATGCCCTGGGGAAGCGCGGCCACATGCTCTGTCAGGTTCGCAGCCGCAAGGCATTCGTGTACCCGTTGTTCATCCACGGAGCTGCCCAAGGCCACGTTGGTGGCAATGGTGTCGTTGAACATCACCACATCCTGGCTGACCATGGCGAATTGCGCACGCAGTGCATCCAGGCGCCATTCGGCCAAGGGGTGGCCGTCCAGCAGTATCTGCCCGGCAGAAGGGCTCACGAATCGGGGCAGAAGGTTCACCAGGGTGGTCTTGCCGGCACCCGAGGGGCCGACCAGGGCCACGATTTCCCCCGGTTGCACGGACAGGTTTACGCGGTCCAGGGCGAGGGCATGCTCCGGGCCAAAAGACACGGTCACGTCCTGCAGGGTCAGGGCGCCTTTTGCGCGCTCGGCGGTGTAATGGCCGCCGGTTTCCGCCACCGCATCGCTGAGCAGCGCAAGGCCGCGTTCCAGCGCCGCCAGGCCGCGGGTGATCGGGTTGGCCACATCGGCCAGCCGGCGGATGGGCGCAATCAGCATGAGCATGGCGGTGATGAACGAGACAAAGCCGCCCACCGTCACCTCGCGGGTGTCTGCCGCGCCCCGGCTTTGCCACAGGGCGATGCAGATCACCGTCGAGAGCGCGGCGGCGGCCAGCAACTGGGTCAGCGGTGTCATGGAGGACGACGCAATGGTCGATTTGATGGCCAGCCGGCGCAGGCTCCGGCTCAGGTGGCCAAAGCGCTCTGCCTGGCCCGCTTGCGCGCCGTGCAGGCGCACCATCCGATGCGCCAGGACGTTTTCTTCCACCACATAGGCCAGCTCGTCTGTTGCCTGCTGGCTGCTTTTGGTCAGGCTGTACAGGCGTCGCGACAGGGTCTTCATGATCCAGGCGACACCGGGAACCACCACGGCCACAATCAGCGTGAGTTGCCAGTTCAGGTAAAGCAGGTAACCCAGCAGGGCGATGAGCGTGAAGCCGTCGCGCGACAGGCCCATCAATGCCTGCACCAGCAGGGTGGAGCCTGACTGCACCTCGTACACCACGGTGTTGGAGAGCGCGCTGGCCGACTGGCGGCTGAAAAGGGCCATCTCTGCTGCCAGTACACGATCGAACAGCGCCTGGCGCAGCGCCAGCATGCCTTCGTTGGCAATGCGCGCCAGCGCATACTGGGCCACGAACTGTGCCAGCCCCCGCACCAGAAAAACACCCATGATTGCAAGCGGCACCATCCACAGTTGCAGCGTGCCCTGGGTGAAGCCACGGTCGAGCAGCGGTTGCAGCAAGGCGGGAATGAGCGGTTCGGTCGCGGCGCCCACCAGGGTGGCCACAATGGCAACGATCCAGGCGAGGCGATGGTGCCCGAAATAGGTCGAGAGCCGCGCCAGTCGGGCGCGCAGGCTGGGTGGGGGTGAAGGCGCGGCGGGATCCGCCTGGGCATTCGTATCGGTGGCTTGCATGTGGGGCGGATTCTACGTTTCGCCGCGTACCCATTGCACAGTTTGTCACAGGGGGGCGTCGATGGTGTGTAACATTGGCGCCTGTCCACCGGCTTTCGTTCGGTTTCCGCTGGCTGCCAATGACCACTGATCGCACACCTCATTCCATGCTCTCCGCGGCCTTGCCGCAACCCCTGCGCCGCCACCTGATGGCCGCGTTGATTTCCACCCCCGCCTTGCCCGCACTGGCGCAATTTCGTGTCGAGGTCACGGGCGTTGGCCTGACCCAGCTGCCAGTGGCCATCGCCCCGTTTCGTGGCGAGGCGCAATCCCCGCAGAAGATCGCAGCCATTGTTCAGGCCGACCTGGAGCGCAGCGGGCAATTTCGCGCGGTGGATGCATCCGGCGTTGCGCTGGATGAGACCTCGCGCCCCGATGTGGCCCTGTGGCGGCAAAAGAGTGCTGACTCCCTCGCCACCGGAAGCGTGACACGGCTTGCAGACGGGCGTTTCGACGTGCGCTTTCGCCTGTGGGATGTGGTGCGCGGCCAAGACCTCGGGGGCCAGAGTTTTGTGGTCAGCCAAGGCGATCTGCGCCTGGTGGCGCATCGCATTGCCGACTTCATCTATGAAAAACTGACCGGCGAGCGCGGTGTTTTCTCGACACGCATCGTGTATGTCACCAAGGCGGGCACGCGCTACAGCCTCTGGGTGGCCGATGCTGACGGCGAGAATGCGCAGTCCGCCTTGTCCAGCCCCGAGCCGATCATTTCCCCGGCCTGGGCGCCCAATGGCGGGCAGATTGCCTATGTGTCGTTCGAGTCGCGCAAACCCGTGGTGTATGTGCACGACGTGGCAACGGGCCGGCGCCGGCTCATTGCCAATTTTCGCGGCTCCAACAGCGCGCCTGCCTGGGCACCGGATGGTCGCACCCTGGCTGTCACCCTGAGCCGGGACGGGGCCTCCCAGCTCTACACCATCGATTCCAATGGTGGTGAGCCTCGCCGATTGATGCAAAGTGCCGGCATTGATACGGAGCCCGTGTTTTCCAGCGACGGCCGCAGCATTTATTTTGTGAGTGACCGCGGCGGTGCCCCCCAGATCTACAAAGTGCCCACCACTGGCGGCAACGCCCAGCGCGTGACCTTTACAGGCACCTACAACATTTCGCCCAGCATCAGCCCGGACGGCCGCTGGCTTGCTTACATCTCCCGCATCAATGGGGCGTTCAAGCTGCATGTGATGGATCTGTCATCGGGTGCTGTTTCGGCCATTACCGATACCAGTGCCGATGAAAACCCCAGCTTTGCCCCGAACAGCCGCCTGATCGTTTACGCAACGCAGCATCAAGGCCGGGAAGCCCTCATGACCAGTACCCTCGATGGAAAGATCAAGGCACGGCTCGCAGGGCAGGGCGGCGACATTCGCGAACCCGATTGGGGTCCGTTTCAGAAGCAGTGAACCTTTTGGCACATTTTTATACCAAGCTTGCAGGAGAATTTTGGATGATCAAACGCATTTCCCTCGCCATTACCGTTGCCGCCCTCATGGCGGGTTGTAGTTCGGGTGTCAAGCTCGACGACGTTCCCGTTGAAGACAAGACGGCAGTCCCCACCACAGGTGGCAGTGGCGGGGCCAATGCCGGACAGGCCGGTGTGGCAGGTGTCAATCTGGGGCAATCCGCACGCGACGCGGCTGGCCCGGTAGGCGTCAGCCGCCTGGTGTACTTTGACTACGACAGCTATGTCATCAAGCCAGAATTCCAGTCACTGATCGAGGCCCACGCCCGTTTCATCAAGTCCAGTGGCAACCGCAAGGTCATGGTGGAGGGCCACACCGACGAGCGCGGTGGTCGCGAGTACAACCTGGCCCTGGGCCAAAAGCGTGCAGAGGCTGTGCGCCGCTCGCTCGGTTTGCTGGGCGTTTCCGACAACCAGGTGGAAGCCGTGAGTTTTGGCAAGGAAAAGCCGGCGGCGCACGGTAACAGTGAAGATGTGCACGCGCAAAATCGCCGCGCCGAACTGTCCTACCGTTGATGCGCGCAGCAACGTTTCCCATGCCGGCAGCGCTGCTGGCGCTGGTGCTGTCGTGTGCCTTTGCTTCCACCAGCCACGCTGCGCTGTTTGAGGATGACGAGGCACGGCGTGCCATCCTTGAATTGCGGCAGCGGGTGGATGCGCTGCAGCTGGCCAACCAGCGGTCCGCAGACGATCTTCGCAAATCGGGTGATGACAACTCCCAACAGAGGCGCAGCTTGCTGGATCTGCAGACGCAGATTGAAACGTTGCGCGTGGAGCAGGCCACGTTGCGTGGACAGAACGAGCAGCTGTTGCGCGATGTGGGGGAACTGCAGCGTCGCCAGAAAGACATGGCGCAAGGTGTCGATGAGCGCTTGCGCCAGTTTGAGCCCGTGAAAGTGACGGTGGATGGACTGGAGTTCCAGGCCGATGCCGCCGAAAAACGTGATTTCGAGGCCGCGCTGGCAATCTTCCGAACGGGCAAATTCGCAGAAGCCAATACGGCTTTTGCTGGCTTTGTCCGCCAGTACCCGCGCAGCGGTTACGTGCCTTCGGCGCGGTTTTGGCTGGGCAATGCGCAGTATGCAGCGCGTGAGTACAAGGAGGCCATCGGCAACTTCAGGTTGTTGATGTCCGGCTCGCCAGGTCACGCGCGTGCCCCCGAAGCGGCCTTGTCGATTGCCAACTGCCAGATCGAATTGAAGGAAACCCGCGCGGCCCGCAAGACCCTGGAAGATCTGCTGCGGGCCTATCCCCAATCCGAAGCCGCCGTGGCCGCGAAAGAGCGGTTGTCGCGCCTCAAATGACGGCAGTGAGCGTGCCCGCCGTCGTCGCTTCCGTGGCGGACGACGCGGGCTCCGATGTGGACCAGCAGCGCCGTTTTGGCGGGCTCGAGCGCCTCTACGGCGTTGCCGGCGCTGCACGTATCGCGCAGTCCCATGTGGTCGTGGTGGGTATCGGCGGCGTTGGTTCGTGGGCAGCCGAAGCCCTGGCACGCAGCGGCGTGGGGCGCATCACCCTGGTTGATCTCGACCATGTCGCCGAATCCAACATCAATCGGCAGATTCATGCGCTGACCACGACGGTGGGCCAGGCCAAGGTGCTGGCTATGCAGGAGCGCATTGCGCTCATCAATCCCCATTGCGAGGTGTTGTGCGTCGATGATTTCGTCACGCCGGAGAACTGGCCGAACTTGCTGGCAGGGCCGATCGACGCAGTGATTGACGCCTGCGACCAGATCAAGGCCAAAACAGCGATGGCAGCCTGGGCACGCGATACGGGAACGCTTTTTGTGAGCGTGGGTGCCGCGGGAGGCAAGCGGCATGCGCACAAGATCGATATTGAAGATCTCAGTGCCACAACGCACGACCCGTTGCTGGCGCAATTGCGCTACCGGTTGCGCAAACACCACCAGGCCCCGCGTGAAGCACGCAAGATGGGTATCACCTGTGTATTCAGCCGCGAGGCCGTGGCCGCGCCCGATGCGTCCTGCGCGGTGGAGGGGGATGGCAGCCTGAATTGCCATGGTTACGGTTCTGTCGTGGCCGTGACGGCAACCTTTGGCCAGTGCGCTGCAGGATGGGTGCTTGACAAACTGGCCACCGATTCCAGGTAGGTCAAAAAAATCACGCTATAATTCAAGGCTTTGCAGCAGTCGATAAAACTATTGCTGCAATTGGGACGTTAGCTCAGTTGGTAGAGCAGCGGACTTTTAATCCGTTTGTCGTGGGTTCGACCCCCGCACGTCCCACCAAATTCAATAGGCCCCTGTAGCAATACAGGGGCCTATTTTGTTATTCAGTTTCTTGCAAAAACGGTGGGGACCCGTCCGTCCCGCCTGTGTCGTGGCGAATGGCATGGTGATGCTGCCCTTGCCGTCGCTGCGGTGCAGGTTTGTCATGCCTGAGGGCCGATCAACTGTCGCCCAAGTCCCGTGATGCAGAGCACCTCGACTGCCGCTCTTGAGGACGCTGCCATCGCAGAAATCTTGGCCTCGATGTAGCCTCGGGACCACAGCCACTGGACCAGGGCGAGCTGGTAGGGGTGGGTGACTCGCACGGCGTTTTTCCTGCGTTCCAGCGCCAAGGCGAGTTGTCTGAGATATGCGACTGGCATGGCAAGTCCTTGGTCCTGGGATTTCGCTGACGGTCTGATTGCACACCACTCCAGTGGTCCAAAGGTTACTTCCTGTCAATTTTTCAAGCACGCGTATCTGCACACGAATGATGGCGCTGGGTGTGAGGGATCTTTGCCTGTTTTGGCCATTGGCGCTGATGCATCAAGCGCAGGGAGCTATTGTTTTGATAGTTTCTGCAACGGGCGATGAGGGTTCGGATCAGCTCAGGGTGCAGGGAATCCGGCGGTGCGATAGCAGCTTGCGGCCTGCCACTCGACAATGGGCGACATGACCCCTTCTCCCATGATGCTGCGCCTGATGGGCTTGGCGGCCTTTTCCAGCATGGCGTCGATGCGCGTGTGTGACCCCATGCTGATTGCGCTGTCGCACGAGTTTCAGGCGACAACCGGCGATGCATCCGCCGTGATCGCGGCATTCGCCGTGGCCTATGGCGTCCTGCAACTGGTGTATGGCCCGCTGGGTGATCGGCTGGGCAAGGTGCAGGTGATCATGGGCGCCACGGCGGCCTGTGCGCTGTTCAGTGCCGTCACGGCGCTGGCGCCCAGCCTGGCGGTACTGGTGGTTTCCCGCGCTGCCATGGGGGCAGCGGCGGCGGGCATCATTCCGTTGTCGATGGCCTGGATAGGCGACCAGGTGCCCTATGCGCAGCGGCAGGAAACCCTGGCGCGGCTCATGGGCGCCACCGTTACCGGGATGATGACCGGCCAGTGGTTTGGGGGCTTTGCCACCGAGAACTTCGGCTGGCGGACCGCGTTTGCCGTGCTGGCCATGCTGTTTCTGACGGCTGCGGTGCTGCTGTTTCGCCATGCCCGCGCGGGGCTTGCGGCGGCCTCTGCGGTGAATGCGGACGCCCCCGCGTTTTCACTGCTCGCCTACCTGGCAGGGGTGGTCCAGCTGCTGCGCATGCCGCGCGTGCGCTGGGTGCTGACCGTGGTGGCCATCGAAGGCGCCCTGGCCTTCGGCACGCTGGCCTTTGTGCCCGCCCGCCTGACGGGAGGTTTTGGCTTGTCAGCCTCGACCGCAGGGGGCGTGATGGTGCTGTATGGGGTGGGTGGCCTGCTGTACAGCGTGTTTGCGCGGCGCTGGCTGGCCTGGCTGGGTGAGACGGGACTGGCGCTGGCGGGATCAGCGCTCATTGCCAGCGGCCTGCTGTTGCTGGCGTGGGCACCCGTGGTGGCCTGGGCCGTGCTGGGTTGCTTCCTGGCGGGGCTGGGCTTTTACATGCTGCACAACACTTTGCAGACGCAAGCAACGCAGATGGCGCCGCAGGCGCGGGGCACTGCCGTCACGCTGTTTGCCTGCCTGCTGTTTCTGGGGCAATCCACGGGCGTGGTGGTGGCGGCGACCAGCGTGGACCGGGGTTGGCTGGCAGCGGTGTTCACCGGTGCCGCGTTGGGGGTGCTGGCCCTCGGCGCGTTGGTTGCGCGCGGACTGCAGGCCCACCACCGGCCGGCGTGAGGGCTCCCACCCCTGCCGGGATCTTCCGGGACATGTGCCAATGACGGTGCCGCGTGGCCAAATAACCAGATGGTCTTATTACTTTATTTTTTGATATTTTGATGGTTTATATTTTTTGATTACAGTTCAGCCTCCCTCCAACTTCTTGCGCTGCGGTGGCCCCAGGCCCTCGCGGCGCAATGTCATTTCATGATCGATTTACGGGGTATCACCCAGATTTATCCGGGCCCACAAGGCCCGGTCGAGGCCCTGCGCGGCATCGACCTGCACATCACGCCGGGCGAAGTGTTCGGCATCATCGGCCGCAGCGGTGCGGGCAAAAGCTCTCTGGTGCGGGTGATCAACCTGCTCAACCGGCCCACCCGGGGTGAGGTGATCGTGGCAGGCCGCGACCTCACGCAACTCAATGACGCCGATCTGCGCGCCGCGCGCCGCGACATCGGCATGGTGTTCCAGCACTTCAACCTGCTGTCGTCGCGCACGGTGTTCGACAACGCCGCGCTGCCCTTGGAACTGGCGGGCATGGACAAGGCGGCCATCCGTGCGCGGGTGAACCCGCTGCTCGATCTCGTGGGCTTGTCGGCACTGGCCGACCGCTACCCCGCGCAGATTTCGGGCGGACAAAAACAGCGCGTGGGCATTGCGCGTGCGCTCGCCAGCCGCCCCAAGGTGCTGCTGAGCGACGAGGCCACGTCCGCGCTTGATCCTGAAACCACGCGTTCCATCCTGGCGCTGCTGCGCCAGGTGAACAAGGAGCTGGGCCTCACGGTGGTGCTGATCACGCACCAGATGCAGGTCATCAAGCAGGTGGCCGACCGCGTGGCGGTGATCGATGCCGGGCGCATCGTGGAGCAGGGCCCCGTGCTCGACGTGTTCACGCGCCCGCAACAGCCCATCACCAAGAGCCTGATCGATGAGATCGTGCCGCAGGAGCTGCCCGCCAGCGTGCTCGACCATGTGCGCCATCTGTCGGGCCAGCTGCAGGGCGGCGTAGGCCAGCTGCTGCGCCTGTCGTACTCGGGCGAGCGGGCCTACCAGCCCATTCTGTCGCGCCTGATCCGCGAGCACGGGCTGGACCTGTCCATCCTGCACGGCCAGATCGACGAGATCCAGGACCAGACCTTCGGCTCGCTGGCTGTGTACGCCAGCGGCGACGGCGCCCGGCTGCAGACCGCCATTGCGCAGCTGCGCGGCGAAGGCGTGGTGGTGCAAGAAGTGACAACGGAAGGCTGAGCGATGTTCGAGAATTTTTCAGAAATGATGCTGGAGCTGTTTGCCACCTCGCTGTGGGAAACCATCGTGATGGTGGGCATCTCGGGCGTGGTGGGTGGCCTGATCGGCATTCCGCTGGGGGTGTTCCTGCGTCTCACGGACCGGGGCGGTGTGCTCGAAAACAGCCCGCTCAACAAGACCGTGGGCTGGATCGTGAACGCCGTGCGCTCCACGCCGTTCATCATCTTGCTGGTGGCCATCATCCCGTTCACGCGGCTGATCACGGGCTCGTCCATCGGCACGGCGGCTGCCGTGGTGCCGCTCACGCTGGCGGCTGCACCGTTCATCGCCCGCCTGGTGGAAACCGCGCTGCGCGAAGTGGACAACGGCCTGGTCGAGGCCGCCCAGTCGATGGGGGCGACCACCGGCCAGATCGTCTGGAAGGTGCTGCTGCCCGAGGCCCTGCCGGGCATCGTGGCCGGCCTGACCATCAGTTTTGTGAGCCTGACCGGCTACTCGGCCATGGCCGGTGCCATTGGCGGCGGCGGCCTGGGCGACCTGGGCATCCGCTATGGCTACCAGCGCTTTTTGCCCGACATCATGCTGGCCGTGGTGGTGGTGCTGATCTTCTTCGTGCAGGCCATTCAAAGCCTGGGTGACTGGGCGGTGAGGCGCCTGAGCCATCGCTGATTGCTATAAATACAATAGCTTGTGAGGCTGCTGTATAGGCGCCAGAGGCTTATACGTTAAAGGCGGACCTGGTCGCATCGACAGGCCTGCTTGGGAAGGCAGCGATGGGCGGGGCCGGATGCGTGCCGTATGCTTGTGGCCATGCATTTTTTTCGCCCTTTGCTGCTTGCCGGCGTCCTGCTGTTTGCCGCCTCGGCCCATGCCGGGAAAATCACCGTGGCGGCTGCGGCCGATCTGAAGTTCGCCATGGACGAGATCGTCACCACCTTCCAGCAGGCCCACAGCGCCGGCCAGGTGGAGGTCATCTACGGCTCGTCAGGCAAGTTCCACACCCAGATCCAGCAGGGCGCGCCCTACGACCTGTACTTTTCTGCCGACATTGCCTTTCCGCGCGCGCTGGCCAAGGCCGGATTGGCCGCCTCCGAGGTCAAGCCCTATGCCCTGGGGCGCATCGTGCTGTGGAGTGCCGGCATGGACGCCCGCCAGATGACGCTGGCCAGCCTGGCCGACGCCAAAATCGCCCGCGTCGCCATCGCCAACCCCCGGCATGCGCCCTATGGCAAGCGCGCCGAAGAAGCGCTGCGGGCTTCGGGCCTGTGGGGCAAGGTCGAACCCAAACTGGTCTATGGCGAGAACATCGCCCACACCGCACAGTTCGTGCAGACCGGCAATGCGCAGGTGGGCATCATCGCCCTGGCCCTGGCGGCCAGTCCCGAACTGGCCAGAAAGGGCGGTTACTGGCTCATACCAGACGACCTGCATGCGCCGCTGGAGCAGGGTTTCATCATCACCCGGCGGGCAGAAAACAACGCGCTTGCCCGGCAGTTCGCCGATTACATGGGCAGCAAGGCCGCCCGTGCCGTGATGACCCGGTATGGTTTCGTCCTCCCCGGCGATGCGGCCAGCAAGTAGGGCGCTGGCGTGCGTGCAGGCATGGGCCACGGCTTGGGCTGCGTCGGCGGGGCGTCCTGTGATTCGTGGGAGGCAAGGCCATGCTGACGGACGGTGACCTGCAGGCTCTCTGGCTGACCGTGCGCCTGGCGGGCCTGGTCACCCTGATCCTGCTGCTGGTGGGGACACCCATTGCCTGGTGGCTGGCGCGCACCGCGTCGCGCTGGAAGGGGCCGATTGGCGCCGTGGTGGCCTTGCCGCTGGTCTTGCCGCCCTCGGTGCTGGGCTTTTACCTGTTGCTGGCCATGGGGCCCAGCGGCCCGGTGGGGCAACTCACCCAGGCACTGAACCTGGGGCCACTGCCTTTCACTTTTGGTGGACTGGTCATCGCCTCGGTGTTCTATTCGCTGCCTTTCATGGTGCAGCCGCTGCAAACGGCTTTCGAGGCGGTGGGCGACCGGCCGCTCGAAGTGGCCGCCACGCTGCGCGCCTCGCCGCTCGATGCCTTCTTTACCGTGGCCGTGCCGTTGGCGGCGCCGGGTTTTCTGACGGCCTCGGTGCTGACTTTCGCCCACACCGTGGGCGAGTTCGGGGTGGTGCTGATGATGGGCGGCAACCTGCCCGGCGTGACCCGCGTGGCCTCGGTGCAAATCTACGACCATGTGGAAGCGCTGGAATATGTGCAGGCGCACCGGCTGTCGGCGGTGATGCTGGTGTTCTCGTTTGTGGTGCTGCTGGCCCTGTATGCCTGGCGCCCGCAACCCAAGAGGGGTGGCTGACATGGCGGGCATCCAGGCGCGTTTTCGGCGCGAGTGGCCGGGCTTTTCCCTTGACGTGGACCTGGGTTTGCCGGGGCGCGGCGTGACTGCGCTGTTCGGTCCGTCCGGCTCGGGCAAGACGAGTGTGCTGCGCTGCATCGCCGGGCTGGAGCGCGCCCCGCAAGGGCGCCTGGTGGTGGGCGGTGACGTGTGGCAAGACGCTGGCCGCTGGGTTCCGGCGCACCAGCGCCCCATTGGCTATGTGTTCCAGGAGGCCAGCCTGTTTGCCCATCTGACGGTGATGGGCAACCTGCGCTATGGCATGAAGCGCAGCCGGGGCATGCAGCAGGCGGGCTTCGATCAGGCCATTGCCCTGCTGGGTATCGGCCACCTGCTCGATCGCAAGCCCGACACCTTGTCGGGGGGGGAGCGCCAGCGGGCCGGGATTGCGCGGGCATTGGCCGTCAACCCCCGCCTGCTGCTGATGGACGAGCCGCTGGCCGCGCTCGACCCGCAGCGCAAGCAGGAAATCCTGCCCTTCCTGGAGCGCCTGCGCGATGAACTGGACATCCCCGTGCTGTATGTCAGCCACGCACCCCATGAAGTGGCGCGGCTGGCCGATACCCTGGTGGTGATGGATGGCGGCCGGGTCGTGGCCAGCGGGCCGCTGGCGCAAACGCTGACCCGCATCGATCTGCCCATCACGCTGGGGGAAGACGCTGGCGCTGTGCTCGATGCCACGGTGGGCGAGCGCGATCATGCATGGCATCTGGCGCGCGTGGATTTTTCGGGGGGCAGCCTGTGGGTGCGCGACCAGGGCCTGCCCGTGGGCCGCAGCGTTCGGGTGCGGGTTCTGGCGCGGGATGTGAGCCTGGCGCAAGAGCCGGGCAGCAGCAGCATCCAGAACGTGTTGCGCGGCTGCGTCGACGCCGTGGGAGACGACCAGCACCCCGGCCTTGCGCTGGTGCGCGTGCGCGTGGGTGACGCCATGCTGCTGGCCCGGTTGACCAAACGATCGGCCGCGTCGCTGGGTGTCGCGCCGGGGCGCATGCTGTGGGTGCAGATGAAATCGGTGGCCTTGATGGAGTGATGCCAGCAGGCCAGCAGGCAGCCCGGGCTCACTCGGTCGATATCTTGTTTTCTGCGACCAGCTTGGCAAAACGTGCGGTGTCGGCCGCTATCTGCTCGGCCATTTGCGCTGCTGTGTTGCCGATGGGCTCGGCGCCGATGTCTTGCATGCGCTTCTTGAAGTCGGGCGACTGGATCACCTTGACCATCTCGGTGTTCAGTTTGGCCACGATGTCGGCAGGCGTGCGTGCGGGGGCCAGCACACCGAACCAGGTGCCGATGTCAAAGCCCGCAAAGCCGCTCTCCTGCAGCGTCGGCACGTCGGGCAGCGAAGACGACCGCTTGGCCGTGGTCACGGCCAGGGCGCGCAGCTTGCCGGCCTTGATGTGCGGCAGCACGGGCGTCACGGTGTCGAACGACATCGACACCTGCCCGCCGAGCAGGTCGGTGGTCAGCGGGCCGCTGCCCTTGTAGGGCACATGCAGCAGCGGCTGGCCAATGGCGGTGGAGAACTGCGTGCCGATCAGGTGCTGCGCGGTGCCTGCGCCGTTGGAGCCGTACGAGAACCTGTCGGGCGTGGCCTTGATCAGCGCCACCAGCTCCTTCACATCCTTGGCGGGCGTGGCGGCGCTCACCGCCAGCACGTTGGGCACCAGGGCCACGGTGGTGATGGGCGCAAAGCTCTTTTGAAAGTCGTAGCCGAGTTTTTTGTACACGCTGGTGGCAATGGTGTGGTGCACCGCGCCCATCAGCAGCGTGTAGCCGTCGGCGGGGGCCTTGGCCACGTAGTCGGCCCCAATGGTGGCGCCCGCGCCGCCCCGGTTTTCCACGATCACGGGCTGGCCCAGCGCCGTGCTGAGTTTTTCGCCCAGCGCACGCGCCAGCACATCGGTGGTGCCACCCGCCGCAAACGGCACGACGATGGTGACGGGTTTGCTGGGCCAGGCCTGCGCGTGGGCGGCCGTGCCGGGCAGTAGGCAGGCGGCTGCGGCCACCGCTGCCAGGGCCATCAGGTGCTGGCGGCGCAGCGAGTGGGTGATGGGGGTGGGACCGGGGGTAGGGCGGTGCATGGTTTGTCTCCTAAAGGGTGGTGGTGCGGCGGGTGCGTGGCCTTCGCGGCCTTGTGGTTCTGTTCACCGGGCGGCGCCCCGGCCCGTCTGTGCGGGCCGTGGGCATGCGCGGTCAGGCAGCTTTGCGCGCGGCCGATGCGCTGCCGATCAGCGCGCACACTGCATCGGTCACCTGCGCCGTGGTGGCCGTGCCGCCCAGGTCGCGGGTGTGCAGGGCCGGGTTGGCGGTGACCTGCTCGATGGCCTGCATCACGGCGCGGGCCGCGCCGGCCTCGCCCAGGTGTTCCAGCAGCATCACCACTGACCAGAAGGTGCCGATGGGGTTGGCCAGGCCCTTGCCCATGATGTCGAAGGCCGAGCCGTGGATGGGCTCGAACATGCTGGGGTAGCGGCGCTCGGGGTCGATGTTGCCGGTGGGCGCAATGCCCAGGCTGCCCGCCAGCGCGGCAGCCAGGTCGCTGAGGATGTCGGCATGCAGGTTGGTGGCGACGATGGTGTCCAGCGTGGCGGGGCGGTTGACCATGCGGGCCGTGGCGGCGTCCACCAGTTCCTTGTCCCATTGCACATCGGGGAACTCGGCAGACACCTGCGCGGCAATCTCGTCCCACATCACCATGGCATGGCGTTGCGCGTTGCTCTTGGTGATGACGGTGAGCAGCTTGCGGGGGCGCGACTGCGCCAGGCGGAAGGCGTAGCGCAGGATGCGCTCCACGCCCACGCGGGTCATGATGGACACATCGGTGGCCGCCTCGATGGGGTGGCCCTGGTGCACGCGGCCGCCCACACCGGAGTACTCGCCCTCGGAGTTTTCGCGCACGATGACCCAGTCCAGGTCCCTGGGGGTGCAGCGCTTCAGGGGCGCATCAATGCCCGGCAGGATGCGCGTGGGTCGCACGTTGGCGTACTGGTCGAAGCCCTGGCAGATCTTCAGGCGCAGGCCCCACAGGGTGATGTGGTCGGGGATGTCGGGGTCGCCAGCCGAACCGAACAGGATGGCGTCCTTGCCGCGCAGGACGTCCAGCCCATCGGCCGGCATCATCACGCCGTGGGCGCGGTACCAGTCGCCGCCCCAGCCGAAATTCTCGAAGTCAAAGCGCAGGTGCGGGTGGTGGGCCGCCAGGGCTTGCAGCACGCGTTGGCCGGCGGGAATGACTTCCTTGCCGATGCCGTCTCCGGGGATGGTGGCGATTTGGTAGGTTTTCATGCGATGTCTTGGTGGAAACGTGGCGGAATGGCCCGTGCAGGGATGGCGGGCGGTGGAGAACAAGGCGGTAAAGCCCCGCAGTGAGAAGAACTTTAGGCGTGGACGGGTCTTCAGAACGGCGCTAGAGTGAATCCATCGTTAACCTGAGGTTAAGAGAGATTCGATGAGCTCCACCATCCAGCCCGCAGAACTGGGTTTCTTTTCGGCGCTGGCCGCCAGCCCCAGCCTGAGTGCCGCGGGGCGCGAAATGGGCATCTCCACGGCGGCAGTCAGCAAACACCTGGCGCAGATGGAACGCCGCCTGGGCGTGGTGCTCATCAACCGCACCACCCGGCGCATGGGCCTCACCCCGGAGGGTGAACTGCTGCTGGAGCACGCGCGCCGCATCCTGCGCGAGATCGATGCGCTCGATGAACTCATCGTGCAGTCCAAGGCCAGCCCCAAAGGCCTGCTGCGCGTGAACGCCACCCTGGGCTTTGGCCGCATGCATGTTGCTCCGGTGATCTCGGACTTTGTGCGCCGGTACCCCGAGGTGGATGTGCAGCTGCAGCTGTCGGTGCACCCGCCGCCCATCACCGATGACGCCTACGACCTGTGCGTACGCTTTGGCGAGCCGCCCGACGGCCGCGTGATCGCCCGCCGCATCGCGCCCAACCGGCGCGTGCTGTGCGCCGCGCCTGCCTACCTGGACCGCCACGGCAGGCCCCGGGTGCCGCGCGACCTGATGGCGCACCAGTGCATCGGCATCCGCCAGGGCGACGAGGCCTATGGCCTGTGGCGCCTGACCACCGGGCGCGGCAGCAAGGCGCACACCGAGTCGATCAAGATCACCGGCAACCTCACCACCAACGACGGCGAGATCGCCGTGCTGTGGGCGCTGCAGGGCCACGGCATCGTGATGCGCGCCGATTGGGATGTGAACCGCCACCTGGCGCAGGGCCTGCTGGAGCCCGTGCTGCCGCAGTACCACACACCGGCGGCCGACATCTATGCGGTGTACCCGCAGCGGCACCAGTTTTCGACGCGGGTGCAGGCTTTTGTGGGTTTTCTGGCCGAGGCGCTGGCAGCGTCGGGGGCGCCAAGCACCGATACTGTGCACTTCACCGACCGATCGACGGAGACAACACGCCATGACCCTGCGCTTGCACCCCCTGGACCAGCAGCTTTTTATCCGCGCCCAGGCGCTGCTGGATGACGAGTGGATTTCCCACGACCCCGACCTGGCCCCGGTGCTGCCCACCGTGCTGGCCCGCAATGTGGGGCAGGACTGGCACAAGGCGGGCACCTTCCGCCACCACCTGGTGGGTGTGGCGCGCTCGCTCACGCTGTGGCAGCAACCGCGTGATGTGCGTCTGCTGGGCTTGCTGCACAGCGTGTACGGCAATGCCTTTGTGGATCTGGTCAAGTTCGACCCGGCCAGCGAGCGTGCCCGCCTGCGCGATCTGGTGGGCGAGCCGGCCGAGCTCCTCGTGTACCTGTTCTGCACACAGTCGCGCACGCAGTTCGTGCAGCGCGTGCTGGGCGGTGGGCTGCAGGCCGATGGCAGCCTGGCGCTCGACAAGGACGGGCAGCGCCATGTGCTCACGCCCTACGAGGTGGCCGCCTTCATTGTCGTGAGCATGGCCGACACCATCGAGCAATGGTTCAGCTGGCAGGACGATATCTACTCGCGCTTTCCCAACGTGCAGCACCGCCCGCAGGCCGTGCACTGGGCGGCATCGCTGTGGCCCGGGCCCATGCGGCCCACGGGGCGCATGCTGCACCAGATCGCAGGGCTGGGGCAGGCGCTGCAGCACCCTGGGCTCGTGGGGCTGCTGCCCCTGCCGCCGGTGTTTGCCGGCTGCACGCAGCACCTGTCGGTGGCGGCCGAGTCGGCGGCCACCTCGCTGTACTGGTCGGTGATCCAGCAAGACCAGCCACTGGTGGATGTGGACGTGGCCACCGCCGTGCTGGAACAGGCTGTGCGGCACAACCCCTGGGTGGGCGAGCCGCAGATGGTGCTGGCGCAGCTGTACCTGTCGGCGGGCCGGCATGACGACGCCAAGCATGCCGCCCAGAGCGCGCTGCAGTGCTTCAGCGCCTGGGGCAATGCCTGGGACAAGCGCGTGCAGTGGGACGCCTGGGTGGCCTGGACGCGCATCCTGCTGCAGTCCGCCACCGATGCCAGCTGGCCCGAGCGGCTGGACAAGCTCAACAACGTGGCGCTGCGTGCCTGATTTGTTATTCGATATGGAGCTAAGAAAATAGAAAAACAGTTGTTTGTGTTTTATAGGGTCAACCCTAAGATACGAAACATCTCATAACGAAAGGTGTTTCCGTGAACAAGCGCTCCCTGCTGCAATCCACCCTCGCTCTGGCCCTGGCTGCCGGTTTCACCACGGGCGCGCTGGCGCAGGACAAGCCGCTCAAGATCGGCGTGACGGCGGGCCCGCACGCCCAGATCTTCGAACAGGTCAAGAAAGTGGCCGAGAAAGACGGCCTGAAAATCCAGGTGATCGAGTTCAGCGACTACGTGCAGCCCAACGCGGCCCTGGCCGCGGGCGACCTGGACGCCAACGCCTACCAGCACAAGCCTTACCTCGATGCCCAGGTGAAAGACCGGGGCTACAAGCTTGTTTCGGTGGGCTACACCGTCAACTTCCCCATGGGCCTGTACTCGAAGAAGGTCAAGGGCCTGAACGAGCTCAAGGAAGGCGCGCGTTTTGGCCTGCCCAACGACCCCACCAACGGCGGCCGCGCGCTGTTGCTGTTGCAGGACCTGGGCCTGATCAAGCTGAAAGATGGCGCCGGCCTCAAGGCCACGCCGCTGGATGTGGTGAGCAATCCCAAGAAGCTCAAGTTTGTCGAGCTGGACGCCGCCCAGCTGCCGCGCTCGCTCGATGACCTGGATGCCTCGGCCGTCAACACCAACTTTGCGATCTCGGCCGGCCTGAACCCCAAGACGGACGCCATCGCCCTGGAAAACGCCAAGAGCCCCTATGTGAACCTGATCGCCGTGCGCGAAGCCGACAAGAACAAGCCCTGGGTGCCCAAGCTGCTCAAGGCCTACCAATCCGAGGAGATCCGCAAGTTCATCGAAGTGGAGTTCAAGGGATCGGTGCTGCCCGGATTCTGATTCTTGCTTCCCAAGAAAGCTGCTGGCGCTTTGCAATCAAGCGCCAGCAGCTTTTTTTTGCGATGGCCTGGTTGCGTGAGGGTGAGCGTCGGAGATGCTGGCTGCGACACCGAGCCCAGCCCTGCCTCCATGTGCAGTCTTGCCGGCTACACCCGGACGCTGCCGTATGCTGAAATCCTTGTTGCTGGATCCCGTCCTGTGCCAGTGCGGGGCCGTCTTCTTGGCACAATGGCGCGGTTGCACAAGGACGCAAAAGCTCGGGGAAAATGGAACCATCGACACAGTGATTCTGACACTCCCCAAGGCCATGGGGATGCCCCGGTCTGAGTCACGCCGAAGCCGGCCGATGCGGTCAGACAGATCAATGAACACCACAGAAAAAGAAGATGTCAAAAAAGCGCTGACCAGCCAGACCCTGGTACGGGGCTTGGATGTGATCGAGGCGGTGTCGGACGGCCCGTTGAGCATTTCCGATATTGCGCACAAGACGGGTATCACCTACGGCACGGCGCACCGGATTGTGTCGGTATTGGTCCAGCGCAGTTACCTCAAGCACGACAAGACCAAGGGCTACACCCTGGGCCGCAAGGTGCTGGAGCTGGGCTTTCAGGCTTTCCATCAGACGACGCTCATGCACGTCGCCCATCCATTCCTGGAAAAACTGGCCCTCGACACACTGGATACCGTGCATCTCGCCCGCATCGAGGGCGACTCCGTGGTCTATCTTGACAAGATTTTCAGTCGACGCTCCGTGGAAATCAGTTCGAGAATCGGCGGGCGCAAACCGCTGATCAGCACAGGCGTGGGCAAGGCGCTGATCCTGGACTGGAGCGAGAGCGAGTGGGAGGCGCTGCACAACCGCAATGCGCACCTTCTGCGCAAAAAAATGACGCAATCCGAGTGGCTGGATTTGATGCGCGGCTATGCGCAAGGCGATTATTCCTTTGATTCTGGTGAGGACGAGCAGGCCATCCGGTGCGTCGCAGCCCCAGTGCGTGATGGCAGCCGCAAAATCGTGGCGGCCATCAGTGTGTCCAGTACCCTGGAATACATGGACCCTGAGCGCATGCAGATGCTGATTCCTGTTGTCAAACAGGCGGCCGCGCAAATCAGCGCCGAACTGGGAATGCGCGCATGAAACGACCTGCGGTAGCGTGGCCGCAGGACACTCTGCCGGGCCTCTGGCTTACAGGATTTTTCCAGGATTGAGGATGTTTCCTGGGTCCATGGCGTTTTTCAAGATCTTCATCAGCGCTATCTCTTGCGGACTGCGGCTGTGGCCTAGCCACTTTTTCTTGTGCAGGCCAATGCCATGCTCGGCCGAAACGGATCCGCAGAAGTCGCGAACAATGGCATAGAACGCGTCTTCCACCTGGTGTTCGGTGACGCCATCCGCAGGAATCGGACCCACCACTGCGTGGATGTTGCCGTCCCCCACATGTCCAAAAAAGACGACTTTCAGGTGAGGAAAACGCGTCGCCATGACCTCCATGAGTTTTTCAACGCAGTTTCCAATGGTGGAAATCGGGACCGACAAATCGAAATTGATGGTCGGGGCGTTGAGTTTCAGCATCTCTGACACGGAGTCGCGCAGGGCCCAGAAATCCTGGGTCTCGGCATGCGACTGCGCAATGGCTGCATCCACGACCCACCCTTGTGCCATGGCTTCTTCCAGCATGGCCTGAAAACGTCCCGCCTCGATTTCGGGGGTGGCCCCTTGCATGTCCAGCAGCACATACACCGGATGGTGGGCGAGCAGCGGTGTCCTGACACCTGGAACGGACGTGGCGGCGCGGTAATAGTCAGGCCACATGACCTCAAAAGCGCTGACCTGGCCCGACAGCGCTTGCTGAGCATGGCGCAGGAGTTGCACCACGGCATCAAAACCGGTCAGGGCAACCAAGGCCGTGTTGGCTCCGGAAACTCCCGGATGCAGCCGCAGCACAGCCTGGGTAATGACACCCAGAGTTCCCTCACTGCCGATGAACAGGTGCTTGAGGTCAGGACCCGCATTGTTCTTGACCATTTGGTTCAACATTGACAGCACCGTGCCATCAGCCAGTACGACCTCCAGGCCCAGCACCAGCTCCCGCGCCATGCCGTAGCGGATCACGCGGTTGCCTCCGGCATTGGTGGCGAGGTTGCCGCCAATCTGGCAGGAGCCGCGTGACCCCAGGTCCAGGGCGTAGAGAAAACCTGCTTGCTGTGCCGCCTCCTGAATGGCTTGCAGGGGGGTTCCCGCCAGAACGGTCATGGTCGCCGAGCCGGTGTCGATGGCGGTAATGCCGCTCATTCGCTCCAGGGACAAGATCACGCTGCCGTGGCTGGGCACTGCGCCGCCGGCCAGGCCCGTCAGGCCGCCCTGTGGCGTCACGGCCTGGCCGTGGGCATGGCAGATACGTAATACCTGTGCGACTTGCTGGGTGTCGCGCGGTCGCACCAACGCCAGTGGCGTGCCACCGCTTTCATCGCTCCAGTCGTTCAGGTATTTCACGCCGATCTGATCGCCGGTCAGGACATCGGTGTCTCCCAGTTCCTGCCGCAAAGCGGCTACCACGGCGAATGCGAGGTCAGAGGGCGTCGGGTTGCATGAGGAGGGCAGAGGGAGGGTCATGAATGCAGCTTTCTGGTCATAAATTTGCACATGTTGAAAGTCAATTCTAAAAATTGACACAATTCTAGACTGACCCCTAGAATCCGCGGCTGCAGATCCCGAGTTGACGAGACTCCTCAACCCCTTACTTCCTCTGGAAAAAATCGACATGATTTTCAAAGCACCCCAACTGCTGTCACGCCGCGTTGCCATGATGCTCGGCCTTTGTGCCTTCTCTTTTGGACTCTCCAGCCAGGCCGTCGCGGCTGAAAACATTGTGCTCAAGGTGGGGCATGCAGCAACGGCCAGCAACACCGGCCATCTCGCTTTGGAGTTTCTGGGTAAAGAGCTGAAAGAAAAGACCAAGGGTCGCATCAGCATGGAAATTTTTCCCAATGCGCAGTTGGGCAGCGAGCGCGAACTGGTGGAAAGCATCCAGTTGGGCAACGTTGACATGGCGTTTGTTTCTTCTGCCTTGCTGGGCAATTTCAACAAGCAATTCTTTGCGCTGGACATTCCCTTCATGTTCAAGGATCGTCCCGGCGTTTATCGCGTTCTGGATGGCGCAATCGGCCAAGGCCTGCTCGACAGCTTGAGCAAGGTCGGCATCCAGGGTGTCGGTTACTGGGAAAACGGTTTTCGCCAGCTGACGAACAGCAAAAAAGTAATCAAGAGCCCTGATGACCTGAAGGGCATGAAGATGCGCACCATGGAAAACGAGGTGCACATTGCCGCCTGGAAAGCCATTGGTTCAAACCCCGCACCATTGGCTTTTGGCGAGCTTTTCACCGCGTTGCAACAGGGGACCTTTGATGCACAAGAAGGCCCGATCAATCTGTTCTACGACATGAAGTTTCAGGAGGTTCAAAAATTCATCACCAAGACAAATCACGTTTATTCGCCGTTTGTCGTGCTGCTGAGCCCCAATGTGTACAAACGCTTCAGCGAAGAAGACAAGAAGATTTTCGCCACTGCATTCAGCAATGCCAAGGTGTACCAGCGTGACCTGGCCCAGAAAGCCGATGCCAAAGCAGAAGCCGCCATGCCCAAGGTGACCTTCACCACGCTGACGCCGCAAGAGTTTGCGAAGTTCGCTGACAAGATGGGCCCCATCTACGATCAGGTGAAGAAGAAGGTGGGCCCTGAAATCGTTGACAAGATTCTCGCGGAAGTCAACAAGAAGTAATTCGCCTTTTCCATCTCAATGGTCAGGTAGGTTGCGGCAGCTCTGCTGCCGCAATCCATTGCGGGCCAAGGAAATCAGATGTTCAAAATAATTGACAAGAATCTCGAAGAGGTTCTTTTGGTGTTTCTGCTGTCGCTCATGTCCGTGCTCATCGGTGTGCAGATCGTCATGCGGTATGTGGTGGGGGAGTCTCTGACATGGTCAGAGGAATTGGCCCGTTATTGCTTTATCTGGGCTACCTATATCGGCGTGAGTTACGCCGTCAAGGTGGGTGCCCATATTCGTGTTGATGCCGTCACGAACCTGTTGCCAGTATCGACCCGGCGCTACGTGAATCTATTTTCTTATTTCATGTTCATCGTCTTTGCGGCACTGGTCATGAAGGAAGGCTACGCCCTGACTGCAAAAATCTTCAGCTTTGGCCAGGAGTCGTCTGCCCTGGGTCTGCCCATGGGTTATGTCTATATGGCACCTGCGGTAGGTTTTGGTTTGGTGGTTTTTCGAATTCTTCAAAAAATGGTTGAAGAAGTGCAAATGATCCGCAAGGGAGATCCCGCATGATTTCCTTTTTGCTGTTTGGACTTTTTCTTGCCTTGCTGCTGACAAGCGTACCCATCGCCATCTCCCTGGGACTGGCCGCCACCGGGGCATTGCTGTACAGCGGCAAGGTAAGCAGCAGCTACATCGCGCAGGGGCTGGTCACCTCGATCGACTCGTTTCCCCTGATGGCGGTGCCGTTCTTCATTCTGGCGGGTGATCTGATGGGCCATGGCGGTCTGTCCAAGCGCCTGCTCAATGTGGGCAACGTCTTTTTTGGCCGTTTCACGGGCGGCCTGGCCATCATTGCCGTAGTAACCTGCATGTTTTTTGCAGCCATTTCCGGCTCGGGACCAGCCACCGTGGCAGCTGTCGGCACGATCTTGCTGCCCGCCATGGTGCGCGACGGTTATCCCAAGGGCTTCTCGATTGGCCTGGTGGCCTCAGCCGGCTGCATGGGCATCATTATCCCGCCCAGTATTCCGATGGTGATCTACGCCACGTCTTCCAACGTATCGATCAGCGCCATGTTTCTGGCCGGAGTCATTCCCGGGTTTTTGATTGGTTTGGCGCTGATTTTGGTGGCGTACTACAAATCGAAAAAGAGCCATTACCGCGGTGCCGATAAAAAATACTCGGCCAAGGAGATCATGGCGACCGTCAATGATGCCAAGTGGGCATTGCTGGTGCCTTTGATTATCCTGGGGGGTATTTACGGCGGTATTTTCACGCCGACCGAAGCGGCTGCCGTGGGTGTCATCTACGGCTTTGTTGTGGGCGTCTTTGTTTACAAGGAACTCAAGTTCAAGGACTTGTACCGGATCATTGCCGGTTCGGCGCTGACTTCGGCTTCCGTCATGATCATCGTGGGTACGGCCACCATTTTTGGGCGGGTGCTGGCGATTGAGCGCATCCCGGTCCTGATTGCCGAATTCATCGTGCAACTGACCAGCAGCCCCATGCTCATTTTGATGCTCATCAACGTGCTGCTGCTGTTTGTCGGCATGTTCATGGAAACCTTGGCTGCCATCATCATTTTGACGCCAATCCTGCTGCCAGTGGTAATGGCGGTGGGCGTGGATCCGGTGCACTTTGGCATTGTGATGATTGTCAATCTGGCCATTGGCTTGGTCACACCCCCTGTCGGGGTCAATCTTTTTGTGGGGGCCCGAGTCGGTGGTTCGACGCTGGAAGCCGTATCCAAGGGCAGCATTCCCTTTTTGATCGCGATGCTTATCGTGCTCATGCTGGTGAGCTATATGCCGTCGCTGTCGCTGTTCCTTCCCAAACTCATGGGTATGTAATTCAAGCCGCGATTTCCAATCCGACGGTGCAATTTCGTGAAAGCAATCTCAATCATGACTACCAAAATCAAATGCGCTCTGATCGGGCCCGGTAACATTGGCACCGACCTGCTGGCCAAATTGCAGCGCAGCCCGGTGCTGGAGCCAGTCTGGATGGTCGGCATCGATCCTGAATCCGACGGACTCAAACGCGCCCGTGAACTGGGCATCAAAACCACCGCCGAGGGCGTGGATGGCTTGGTGCCGCACATGCAAGCCGACGGTGTGCAGATCGTCTTTGACGCCACCAGCGCCTACGTGCACGCTGAAAACAGCCGCAAGGTGAATGCCCAGGGTGCTTTGATGATCGACCTGACACCAGCCGCCATCGGTCCTTTTTGCGTGCCACCGGTCAATCTGGCCGAGCACGTGGGCAAGGGCGAGATGAATGTCAACATGGTCACCTGCGGTGGCCAGGCCACCATTCCCATGGTGGCTGCCGTGTCACGCGTGCAGCCGGTGGCGTATGGCGAAATCGTGGCAACGGTGTCGAGCAAGTCGGCCGGCCCAGGCACGCGCAAGAACATTGACGAATTCACGCGCACCACAGCGACTGCGGTGGAAAAAGTGGGGGGTGCCAAAAAAGGCAAGGCCATTATCATTTTGAATCCGGCCGAGCCGCCTCTCATCATGCGTGACACCGTGCACTGCCTGACCGAGACAGAACCCGACCAGGCCAAGATCACCGAGTCGATCCACGCGATGATCAAGGAAGTCCAAAAGTATGTGCCTGGCTACAAGCTGGTCAACGGGCCGGTGTTTGACGGCAACCGCGTCTCGGTGTTTCTGGAGGTCGAAGGCCTGGGTGACTACCTGCCCAAATATGCCGGCAACCTTGACATCATGACGGCGGCCGCCGCGCGCACCGCAGAGATGTTTGCCGAAGAAATCATTGCTGGCCGGCTCACGCTCAAAGCCACAGCCGCCTGAACCGATAGAAGAACCTCATCATGACAACACAAGGCAAAAAGATCACCCTGCATGACATGACCCTGCGTGATGGCATGCACCCCAAGCGCCACCTGATGTCGCTGGAGCAGATGAAAACCATTGCGTGCGGACTGGATGCGGCAGGCATTCCCCTGATTGAAGTCACGCACGGGGACGGCCTGGGCGGCTCTTCCGTGAATTACGGTTTTCCTGCGCACACCGACGAGGAATACCTGGGCACGGTGATCCCGCTCATGAAGCAGGCCAAGGTGTCCGCTCTGTTGCTGCCGGGCATCGGCACCGTCGACCACCTGTTGATGGCCAAAGACCTGGGTGTCAACACCATTCGAGTCGCCACCCATTGCACCGAAGCCGACGTGTCCGAACAGCACATCAGCAAGGCCCGCACGCTGGGGATGGACACCGTGGGTTTCCTGATGATGGCGCACATGGCGAGCACAGAAAAGCTGGTGAGCCAGGCGCTGCTGATGCAGGGCTATGGTGCCAACTGCATCTACGTCACGGACTCTGCGGGCCACATGCTGCCCAAGGATGTGAAGGAAAAGCTCACGGCCGTGCGGCAGGCGCTCAAGTCCGAGACCGAGCTGGGTTTCCACGGCCATCACAACCTGGCGATGGGTGTGGCCAATTCCCTGGCCGCGATCGAAGTGGGTGCGAACCGCATTGACGCCGCTGCGGCCGGTCTGGGGGCTGGGGCAGGTAACACCCCCATGGAGGTGCTGGTCTCCGTCATGGACCTGATGGGCCTCACCACCGGGGTGGATGTGTACAAGATTCAGGACGTGGCCGAAGACCTGGTGGTGCCGATCATGGATTTCCCGATCCGCATCGACCGCGATGCACTCACGCTGGGTTATGCCGGTGTCTATGGCTCCTTCCTGCTGTTTGCCAAGCGCGCCGAGCAGAAATACGGTGTGCCTGCACGCGACATCCTGGTGGAAATGGGCCGTCGCGGCATGGTCGGTGGACAGGAGGACATGATTGAAGACACCGCCATGACGCTGGCCAAGGCACGCGCCGCTTCTTCCCTCGCGGGTGCCTGAGGGGGCAACCCTCCAGAGGGATGCCTGCCGGGTTTACGCAAGGGCGTGAGGAGCCCGCAGGCATTGCCGAATTGATCTTGCCGCTGCGAACCTGTTCAAGATCTTGGCGGGGGCGCACAAGTACCTGCCGGGATGGGCTGCAAGGCGTGGTGCGCAGCCAATAGCGCGGCGATTGGCAAGCGCCGCAACGCAGCAGACCGCCCGGCAAGGCACTTGTGCGAAGGTTGAGAAAGGCCTTGGCGCGAGTTCGCGCATCACGTCCAGCACCTCCTTGGCCATCTTCGGGTCCAGCGCCGACCGCCTGCCCATCTTGCGAGGCCGCACTAAATCTTGTGTGTGGACAAAAGAATGCTGGTCTCGGTATTGGTGATGCCCTGAATGTTGCGGATGCCGTTCAGAACCCGGTCGAACGCTTCCAAGGTATCGGTCCGCAAATCGGCAATCATGTCCCAGCGCCCGTTGGTGGTGTGAAGCGCCACCACATTCGGGTGACCACGCAGTTCGCGCCGCACGCTCTCCCCATGGTTGCCTTCGATCTCGATGGACGTTAGTGCGCGAATCCGGTGCCCTTCGGCCTCAGGCCGGAGCCGTACCGTGTAGCCCACGATCGTTCCGTCGGCCTCCAGCTTGGCCATGCGGTTCTGTACCGTGGCCCGGGCAACGCGCAGCTTCTTGGCCAGCACCACCACCGGGGTGCGAGCGTCGGCACGCAGCAGCGAGATCAATTCGCGGTCGGTGTCATCCATTGGAATCTTTCATTTTGTAATCCAAAAGTGGCAGATTGCAATGAAAACTGAATAATGTGTCAAGTTGCCATCTTCAATATGGCACCAAACACAAGAACAATCTCCTGGTCGCGGCCAGTCCGCACACCACAACCGCCAGGAGACTTCATGACCCGCTTCGTCGACGTTCCCGCCATGTCCCGCCTCGTGCAGGACATCGGAGTGACGCAGTTCATCGGCGAACTCGCCGAGGCCATTCAGGACGACTTCGTCCGTTGGCCCGAGTTCGACAAATCGGCCCGCGTGGCCAACCACTCGGATATCGGCGTGATCGAGCTGATGCCTGTTTCCAACGCCGAGCGCTATGCGTTCAAGTACGTCAATGGGCATCCCAGCAACACGCAGCGCGGCCTGTACACCGTCATGGCCTTCGGCGTGCTGGCGGAGGTGGACACGGGCTATCCGGTGCTGCTGTCGGAACTGACCGTCGCCACCGCGCTGCGCACTTGCGCGACCTCGTTGATGGCGGCGCGCGCGCTGGCGCGGCCCGATGCCCGCCGCATGGCGCTGATCGGCAACGGTGCGCAAAGTGAATTCCAGGCCCTCGCGTTCCATAGCCACCTGGGCATCCAGGAAATCGTGGTTTACGACGTCGATCCGCGCGCGACCGAGAAGCTGATCCGCAACCTGTCCGCCTACCCCGCGCTGAAGATCATCCGTGCCGCATCGACCGCCGAGGCCGTGCGCGGCGCGGACATCGTCACCACAGTGACCGCCGACAAGGCCTATGCCACCATCCTCACGCCCGACATGATCGAGCCGGGCATGCACATCAACGGCGTGGGTGGGGATTGCCCGGGCAAGACCGAGCTGCACGCCGACGTGCTGCGCGGCGCGCGCGTCTTCGTGGAATACGAGCCGCAGACGCGCATCGAAGGCGATATCCAGCAACTGCCCCAGGACTTCCCCGTGGTGGACCTGTGGCGCGTCCTGGCCGGGGCCGAGGCCGGCCGGCAAAGTGCCGAGCAGGTGACGGTGTTCGATTCGGTGGGTTTCGCGCTGGAGGACTACTCCACGCTGCGCTACGTGAATGCGCAGGCCGAGCAGCGCGGCCTGGGCGAAAACGTGGAGTTGGTGCCCTGGGCCGATGACCCGAAGGATCTGTTCCGCTACACCCGCTCTGGTGCATCGCGTTCGGCGCTGCGCCGGGTCGCGTAAAGGCGGGTGCCCAGGAGTCGCCGCATGCCCACGTTCCGATCCATGCAAGCCCCTGCCTCGGTCGTGATGGTGCGTCCGCACCGCTTCACGCCCAATCCCGAAACCGCCGCCGACAACGCGTTCCAGAGCAATGCGGCCAAGAACCAGGCCTGTGCTGTCGCGGATGCCGCCCATGGCGAGGTGACCCGAGCGGTCGATCAACTGCAAGCCGCTGGCGTGCGCGTCCACTTGTTCGAGGACACGGGCGAGCGCGATACGCCGGACTCGGTGTTCTTGAACAACTGGTTCTCCACGCACTCGGGCGGCCATGTCGCCATCTACCCGATGTATCCGCGCAACCGGCGCCGCGAACGGCGCAGCGACATCATCGAGATGCTCAAGGCGGAGTACCGGGTGCAGGACGTGATCGACTACTCGGGCCTGGAGAACGACGGTCTGTTTCTGGAGGGCACTGGCGCCATGGTGCTGGACCACATGGCGCGCGTGGCCTACACCGCCCGCTCCAACCGCGCGGACCCCGTGCTGCTGGAGCGCTTCAGCACCCATTTCAACTTCGAACCCATCGTCTTCGACACGGCCGATGCCGCCGGCCGGCCCATCTACCACACCAACGTGCTGATGTGCGTAGCCACCGACTTCGCGTTGCTGGGCACCCAGTCGCTGACCGACCCGCGCCGGGCGCAGGAGGTGGCCGCGCGGCTGCAAGAGTCAGGGCGCGAGGTGATCGACCTGAGCCCGGAGCAGATCGCCAACTTTGCCGGAAACGCGATCGAGCTGTCTGGCCGCGATGGCCGCATCCTCGCGCTGTCGCAGCGCGCCTGCGACAGCCTGACGGCCCGGCAAAAGGCACGCATCGGGCGCAGCGCGCGTTTGCTGCCGTTGGCGGTTCCCACCATCGAGATGGCGGGCGGCTCGGTGCGCTGCATGATCGCCGGTATCCACCTGTCGCCACGAGATACGACCGTTCGATCGGGGAAGGATGCATGAACACAGTTGCTCCCCATGCCGGCTTCGCGTCCGTACTGGCAGGCCGTAGCACCGTGCGCGATGCGATCACCGCCGCCCATCGTCGCCCCGAAACAGAGGCCTTGAAGGGGCTGCTGTGCGAGGGGCAGGTGCCGGACGACGACCACACCCAGATCCAGGCCCTGGCCCTGGCCCTGGCCCAGCGCATTGCGCCAACCCTGCGCGAGCGCCAGGCCTTCGCCGCTCGCGCCGGCCTCGTGCAAGGGAGATTGCAGCAGTTCTCGCTGTCTTCGCAACAGGGTGTGGCCCGCATGTGCCTGGCCGAAGCACTGCAGGCATTCCGGATGCGGCCACGCGCGACGCCTTGATCCGCGACAAGCTTGCAGCGTAGGCATGCTTTACCTGTCCGCGCTACCATGGCCGTCCGGTGCTTTGCCGGGTGCTTTTCTCCCCCAAGGAGGTTTTCATGGGCCAGTACAACATCGCCGTCATCGTCGGCAGTCTTCGCAAGGATTCATTCAACCGCAAGCTGGCTACGGCGCTGGCCCGACTGGCGCCCGCTGACTTCAGCTTCACGCAGCTGCGCCTGGACGATCTGCCGCTCTACAACCAGGATAACGATGGCCAGCCGGCTGCATCAGTGCTGCGCTTCAAGGGCGAGATCAAGGCCGCGCAGGGCGTGCTGTTTGTCACGGCGGAATACAACCGCTCGATTCCAGGGGTACTCAAGAACGCCATCGACAACGCCTCGCGCCCCTACGGGCAAAGCGCCTGGGCTGGCAAGCCGGCGGGGGTGATCGGGGCATCGATGGGCGCCATTGGCACCTCGATGGCGCAGCAACACCTGCGCAATGTGCTGGCCTACCTCGACATGCCCACGCTGGGGCAGCCCGAGGCCTTCATCCATGCCAAGGAAGGGCTGTTCGATGCCGATGGTGGCATCGGTCCGGGCAGCCGCGAGTTTCTGCAGGGCTGGGTGGACAAGTACGTGGCCTGGGTCAAGAAGCACGCCTGAGTTCTGCTATTGAATAAATAGCTAATTGCGTTTTCTGGACAAGTGATAGAGCCGTATTTCAAACCAAACGCAGAAAGCCCGGCGCAAAGCCGGGCTTCATGAATGGCGAGAGAGAAAGCAGGGCGCCTGCGGCGCCCTGTGCCTCAGGCGGCTTGCGTTGCCTGTGCCTGGTTGGCAGCAGCCTGGTTGCGGATGGCCTGGGCGGCATCGGCCAGGGCCTGTGCCTTGGCGGCGTCGCCCATGGCCACGCCTTCAGCGCGCACAAAGCGCACATCGGTCACGCCGAAGAAGCCCAGCACAACCTTGAGATAGCTCTCCTGGTGTTCCATGGCCTGACCGCCTTCACTGGTGGAATACACGCCGCCACGGGTGGAGGCAATGATCACCGTCTTGCCCTTGGCCAGGCCTTCGGGGCCGTTGGCGGTGTACTGGAATGTGCGACCAGGCTGGGCAATGCGGTCAATCCAGGCCTTCAGCTGGGTGGGAATGCTGAAGTTGTAGAACGGGGCACCAATCACCACCACATCGGCTGCCAGGAACTGGCTCACCAGTTGCTCGGACACGGCGTTCTCGCGCTTTTGCACTTCGCTCAGGCCATCGGTCTGGCCGGTGCGGGGCGCCATGGCATCCATGGTGAAGTGGGCGGGGGCATTGGCCACCAGGTCGAGGTAAGTTACCTGGGTGCCTGGGTGGTTGGCCTGGTAGGCCGCCACGATCTGTGCGGTCAACTGGCGCGAAACGGAGTTGGCACCGGTGATGGCGGAATCAATGTGAAGCAGTTGCATGAGGTTCTCCGGAGGTTTGTAGGGCTGCCACCTTGTGTGGCCTGGGGTCAATTGTCGATGGATCTTGATTTGTTGATAAGCCAGCAGAATTGCGATAGATTGTCCCATTTATAGAACAATCATCGCCATGCAAGACCTCAACGACATGTTGTATTTCGCCGAAGTGGTGGAGCGCGGTGGCTTTGCCGCTGCGGGCCGGGCCCTGGGCATTCCCAAATCCCGGCTGTCGCGGCGGGTGTCGGAGCTGGAGGCGCAACTGGGCGTGCGCCTGATGCAGCGGACCACGCGCAAGCTCTCCCTGACCGAAGTGGGCGAGGCCTATCTGCGCCACTGCCAGGCCATGCGCGAGTCGGCCCAGGCTGCCGCCGACACGGTGGCCCAGGTCCAGACCACCCCGCGCGGCACCATCCGCGTGAGTTGCCCCGTCACGCTGGCGCAGACGGTGCTGGCCGAGCTGATGCCGCAGTTTCTGGCCACCTATCCCGAAGTGCGGGTTGAGATGCTGGTGAGCAACCGCGCGGTGAATCTGGTGGAGGAGGGCATCGACGTGGCGCTGCGCGTGCGTTCCACGCTGGAGGACAGCGGCAGCATGGTCGTCAAGCGCCTCGACGATGCCCGGCAGATTCTGGTGGCCAGCCCCGACTTGCTGGCGCGCCAGGGCACGCCGCGCACACTGGAAGACCTGGCCCGGCTGGACAGCATTGCGATGTCGTCCGTGGATGGGCGCTCCACGCTGCAGCTCGTCGGCGAAGGCGGCCGTGAGCAGACGGTGCACCACCAGCCGCGCTATGTGGCCGATGACTTGCTTACCCTCCAATTCGCCGCGCTGGCCGGCACCGGCATGTGCTGGCTGCCCGACTACATGTGCATCGAAGCGTTGCGTGCGGGCCGCCTGGTGCACCTGCTGCCCGACTGGGCGCCACCGCGCGGCATCGTGCATGCGGTGTTTCCTTCGCGCCGGGGGCTATCACCCGCGGTGCGGCGGTTTCTGGACTACCTGGGCGAAACCATGCCGGGGCGCAGCAGCCAGGCCACCCGCATGGCCGGGCAGGGGGTGGATGGTGCAGGCATCTAGCTCATTGGGGGTTTTATTAGATGTTTTGGCGATTAAATAACAAGGATTAAGTCGTTTGAGTTTTAAGGGGCGGGTCGCAGAATGCCTGCTCTGTGACCACCACTTCCATCATCATCGTTCCGGGCTGGCGCGACTCCGGCCCCGGCCATTGGCAAAGCCTGTGGGCCGAGCGCCTGCCCCATGCCCGCCGCGTGGTGCAGGATGACTGGATCACGCCCACGCGGCTGGCGTGGGTGGGCCAGCTTGAAAAGACCGTGCTGGCTGCGCCCCACCCCGTGGTCATCGTGGCGCACAGCCTGGGCTGCATTGCCGTCACCCATATGGGCGCGCAAGCCGCAGCCCGCGTGTGCGGCGCGCTGCTGGTGGCCCCGGCCGATCCCGAGCGCCGCGCCGTCCTGAACGATTTTGCACCCGTGCCCTTTGCTGCGCTGCCCTACCGTTCCATCGTGGTGGCCAGCAGCAACGACCCGTATTGCCCCATCCGCCTGGCGGGCGCCTACGCGCGGGCCTGGGGCAGCGAATTTGTGCGCATGCAGAACGCCGGGCACATCAATATCGACTCCGGCCATGGCGAATGGCCCCTGGGCTGGGCGCTGCTGCAATCGCTGCAGGGCAACCCTGCCGTGGATCGCGCCCCGCTGCCCGGCCATGCGCAGGCGTCGTTGGCAGCGCCTCTGTTGCAGAAATACTCCTGAGTTGATAGCTTTAGCGCATATTGCTAAAGGGCTATGGGCCTCTTTGCCGGCTCTTTGGGTGAAGCCGCGCCGCGTCTTTCGGAGTCTGGTCTGCATGCAGGGTTTTTATATTCTTAAATTCGATTAATTAACAAAAATATATTCTTTTGAGTTTTAAGTGTCGCTACGCACAATAGGCGACCTCCAGCTTTTCATCAGGCGACGCACCATGACGACTTCTCTGAGACTCAAGACCCTTCTGGCCGCACTGGCCCTGGCGAGCAGTGGTTTGGCTGCTGCGCAGAACCAGCTGCTCAACGTGTCATACGACGTGGCCCGCGAGTTCTACAAGGACTACAACACAGCGTTTGCCGCGCACTACAAGAAAACCACCGGCCAGGACGTGAAGATCGACCAGTCGCACGCCGGCTCCAGCGCCCAGGCGCGCGCCGTGAACGACGGCCTGGCTGCCGATGTGGTCACCATGAACACCACCACCGATGTGCAGTTCCTGGCCGACAACGGCGTGGTCGCCAAGGATTGGACCAAGAAGTTCCCCAACGATGCATCGCCCACCACGTCCACCATGCTGTTTCTGGTGCGCAACGGCAACCCCAAGGGCATCAAGGACTGGGACGACCTCATCAAGCCCGGTGTGCAGGTGATCGTGGTGAACCCCAAGACCGGTGGCAACGGCCGCTATGCCTATCTGGCCGCCTGGGGTGCCGTGCGTGAAAAGGGTGGCACCGAGGCGCAGGCCGCCGAGTTCGTGGGCAAGCTCTACAAGAACGTGCCGGTGCTGGCCAAGGGTGGCCGCGATGCCACGGCCACGTTTTTGCAGCGCAACCAGGGTGACGTGCTGATCACGTTCGAGTCCGAAGTGGTGTCGATCGACCGCGAGTTCGGCGCGGGCAAGGTCGATGCCATCTATCCGTCGGTGAGCATCGTGGCCGAGAACCCCGTGGCCGTGGTCGAGCGTACCGTCGCCAAGAAGGGCACGGCGCAGCTGGCCAAGGCCTACCTGGATTACCTGTACTCCGACGAGGCGCAGGAAATCGCAGCCAGGCACGCCATCCGGCCGCGCTCGGAAAAGGTGCTCAAGAAGTACGAAACCACCTTCAAGCCGCTCAAGCAGTTCACCGTGGCCAAGTACTTCGGCAGCCTGACCGAAGCGCAGAAGGTGCACTTCAACGATGGCGGCCAGTTCGACAAGCTGTATGCGAAGTGAGCACCCCCCTGAGGCGTTGCGCGCCTTCCCCGCACTCTCGGATTGCTGCGCAACGCGGGCAGGGGGACGCAGCCAGCGCGGCGGGGCGGCCCTTGCGCGGCTGCCCTAGTAGGGGCGCGCGCCAGTTTACGTCGGTGGTGTGCAATGGATAACTTGCTATGAATGACAACCAAGGCGCCCGCAAGAGTGCCAAGCGCGTGCTGCCCGGCTTCGGGCTCACGCTGGGCTACACGCTGTTCTACCTGAGCATCATCGTGCTGATCCCGCTGTCGGCGCTGATCTTCAAGACTTTTACCCTGACCTGGGAGCAGTTCTGGGCCGCCGTCAGCGCGCCGCGCGTGCTGGCCTCTTATCGGCTGACCTTCGGCGCCTCGTTTCTGGCGGCGCTGGTCAACCTGGTGTTTGGCCTGTTGATCGCCTGGGTGCTGGTGCGCTACAAATTCCCGGGCAAAAAAATTGTGGACGCGCTGGTGGACCTGCCTTTTGCGCTGCCCACGGCCGTGGCGGGCATCTCGCTGACCGCGCTGCTCGCCGGCAATGGCTGGATCGGTAGCATCCTGGAGCCCATGGGTATCCATCTGGCGTTCAAGCCCGCCGGCATCGTGATCGCGCTGATCTTCATCGGCCTGCCGTTTGTGGTGCGCACCGTGCAGCCCGTGCTCGAAGATGCCGAGAAAGAACTCGAAGAAGCCGCCACCTGCCTGGGCGCCACGCGTTTTCAGACTTTCACCAAGGTCATCCTGCCTTCCATCACGCCCGCGCTGCTCACCGGCTTTGCCATGGCGTTTGCGCGGGCGGTGGGTGAATACGGCTCGGTGATCTTCATCGCGGGCAACATGCCCATGGTGTCGGAGATCACGCCGCTCATCATCATCGGCAAGCTGGAGCAGTATGACTTTGCAGGTGCCACGGCCGTGGCCGTGGTGATGCTCGTGATTTCGTTCATCTTGCTGTTGGTCATCAACGCGCTGCAGGCCTGGCAGCGCCGGAAGTCATGAATCACCCCCTGAGTCGCTTCGCGCCTTCCCCCTCTCTCGCTTCGCGGGAGGGGGACGCACCCGGTGGCCTGGCAAAGCCAGTGCCACAGGTGCACTGGTCTGGGCTGCGCCCGCTTCAAGCGCACTGCGCCTTGCACAAACGACATGAATAATCGAACTGTTCGCCGCGCGCGCGCCGGCACGACCGAAGCGCCCTGGGTGCGCTACACGCTGATCGGCATAGCGCTGGCCTTCATGCTGCTGTTCCTGGTGCTGCCGCTGGCCGCCGTATTTACCGAGGCGCTGCGCAAGGGCTTTGGCGCCTACCTGGAAGGCTTGCGCGAACCCGATGCCTGGTCGGCCATCAAGCTCACGTTGATCACCGCCTTGATTGCCGTGCCGCTGAACCTGGTGTTTGGCATTGCGGCAGCCTGGTGCATTGCCAAGTACGAGTTCCGGGGCAAGGCGTTTCTGACCACGCTGGTGGACCTGCCGTTTTCGGTATCGCCCGTGGTGGCGGGGCTGGTCTATGTGCTGATGTTCGGCGCCCAGGGCTGGTTCGGCCCCTGGCTGCAAGCGCACGACATCAAGATCATCTTTGCCGTGCCCGGCATCGTGCTGGCCACCGTGTTCGTGACCTTTCCGTTCATCGCGCGCGAGTTGATCCCGCTGATGCAGGCCCAGGGCAACGACGAGGAGCAGGCCGCCATCGTGCTGGGTGCCACCGGCTGGCAGACCTTCTGGTACGTGACGCTGCCCAACATCAAATGGGGCCTGCTCTATGGCGTGATTTTGTGCAATGCACGCGCCATGGGCGAGTTTGGCGCGGTGTCGGTGGTGTCGGGCCACATCCGAGGGCAGACCAACACCATCCCGCTGCATGTGGAAATTCTCTACAACGAATACCAGTCGGTCGCCGCGTTTGCCGCCGCTTCGTTGCTGGCCTTGCTGGCCCTGGTCACCCTGGTCATCAAGACCATTGCCGAACACCGCAACGAGCAGGCCCTGAAAGCCGCCGCCGAGTTGCCGCCCGAGCGGCCCGCATCTGCGGCTGTCGTCCGCTGAAGGAAGAACACCATGAGCATTGAAATCCGCAACGTCAGCAAGCAGTTCGGCGACTTCCAGGCCCTGCGCGATGTTAGCCTCGATATCGCATCGGGCGAACTCATCGCGCTGCTGGGTCCCTCGGGCTGCGGCAAGACCACCTTGCTGCGCATCATTGCCGGGCTGGAAACGGCCGATGTCGGCAGCATCCACTTCAGCGGCGAAGACACCACCGACGTGCACGTGCGCGAGCGCAACGTGGGCTTTGTGTTCCAGCACTACGCGCTGTTCCGCCACATGACGGTGTTCGAGAACGTGGCCTTTGGCCTGCGCGTCAAGCCGCGCGGCCAGCGGCCCAGCGAAGCACAGATCAGGCAGAAGGTCATGGACCTGCTCAAGCTGGTGCAGCTCGACTGGCTGGCCGAGCGCTTCCCCTCGCAGCTTTCGGGCGGCCAGCGCCAGCGCATCGCCCTGGCCCGGGCGCTGGCCGTGGAACCCAAGGTGCTGCTGCTCGACGAACCCTTTGGCGCGCTCGATGCCAAGGTGCGCAAGGAACTGCGCCGCTGGCTGCGCCGCCTGCACGACGAACTGCATGTGACCAGCATCTTTGTGACGCACGACCAGGAAGAAGCGCTGGAAGTGGCCGACCGTGTGGTCGTCATCAACCAGGGCCGCATCGAGCAAAGCGGCTCGCCCCAGCAGGTGTGGGACCAGCCCGCCAGCCCCTTCGTCTATGGCTTTCTGGGCGATGTGAACCTGTTCCACGGCCGCGCGCACGAGGGGCTGGTGCACCTCGAAGGCATCGAGCTGGATTCGCCCGAGCACAGCCAGGCGCAGAACGCCAAGGCCTTCGCCTATGTGCGCCCGCACGACCTGGATGTGGAACGCTACGCGCCCGGCGCCGGACTGGACGCCGCAGGCCGCCCGCGCGGCATCGTCGCGCAACTGAGCCGCGCCATCGTGGTGGGCCCGATTGCGCGGCTGGAACTTATTCCAATCGACGACCACAAACCAGCGGACAATGCGTCCCCGGACTCCTTGATCGAAGCGCAGATCCCTGCGCAGCAGTTCAAGGAAATGGGTTTCAAAGAGGGCGAAACGCTGGTGGTGACACCGCGCCGCGCCCGGGTTTTTCTGGACGAGGCCGCCGGGATTTAACCCCCTTGGGCTGCTTCGCGTCTTCCCCCTCAAGGGGACGATGGCCTTTGTTGCGGGGCGGCCCTTGCTGGCCGTCTGCTGGCCTGGGCCGTGCCGGTTTCATGGGCAATGCCCTGGGCAACTGCTATTGGATAAGGGAGAAGGAATGAATTGGTTGACTACGGCCCCGCGCCGTGTGCTCGCGCTCATCAGTGTGGCCTGCGTGGCCCTGCTGGCCTTTGGCATGTATCTGCAGCATGTGGTGGGCCTGGAGCCTTGCCCGATGTGCATCGTGCAACGCTATGCGCTCGTCGCTGTCGCAGTTTTCGCAGGCTTGGCAAGCGCAAGAGGCAACAAGGGCTGGTGGATGGCATTCGCTGTGCTGGCCGTGGTGTCGGCCGGTTTTGGCGCCTTCGTGGCGGCCCGCCAGAGCTGGCTGCAATGGTATCCCCCCGAAATCGCCACCTGCGGTCGCGACTTCTACGGAATGATCGAGAACTACCCCATCAGCCGTTCCATCCCCATGATCTTCCGGGGTTCGGGCGACTGCACGGCGATCGACTGGACGTTTCTGGGTGGCTCGATCGCCAACTGGTCGTTTGTCTGCTTTGTGGGGTTTGTTGTGGTGCTGCTGGCGCTGCTGGTGCGGGCTCTGAACGGCAGTAACCGGGAGGGCTCGGGTTATTCGATGGCGTGATGCCTTGATGGCTCAGCATGGACCTCGCAAAAGGCGCTCTTCGGAGCGCCTTTTTTTTCGAGTGGGCGGTCACTGTGGTGGTTCATCGGCGCATCAGCAGATGGCGAAATTGAATCAAGTTTCTTCATACCGCATGTATGCCGCAACCCCACGGGCCCGTAGAGCACGATCTGCGTCAGACGGATCGGAATTTGTTGACAACTTGAGCGTGTTACAAGATCCTACAAGTGTGCTCTTGATGCCGTGCGGATGTGCGCTTCGGAGCGTCGTCGATGAGGTCTCCTTGCTTTCCCTTTCCTATTCACCTGCATGAAGTAGAAAATGAAATTTTCTCTGTCGCCAGCACTCCTCTCTGCGGTCATCTTGTCCGGATGTGCCTACAACGTCTCACCCTATGGTGCTTCGGTAAAGAACGTCGAATCGATCAGATCCCTCGACATAAAACCTGTTGCGGTCGAACCTTTCCAGTCCTCAAAGCCGGGGCAGTCCTCCATCACTTGCCGTGCCGCAGGCCCTGTGACCGTTTCTCCTAGCTTCGAGAGTTACATCGAAAAGGCGCTGATCGATGAACTCAAGTTGGCCGGCGCCTATGACCCGAGTTCCAAGCTCATACTGAGGGGCAAGCTCGAAGAGATTGACTTCAGTTCGGGCATGACCGACGGAAAGTGGCTTTTCACGGTCACTATTTCCAACGCCAGAAACGAGAGCTTTACTACGAAGTCCATATTCGGTTTTTCCGGGAGCTTTGTAGCCGACAAAGCCTGCCAAGAAACGGCCCAGGCGTTCGGGCCGGCCGTTCAAAAGCTTGTCGAGGATATCGTCCGCGATCCGAAATTCAAGCAAGTCGCCAATTAGCGAAACCCCGCCCTGCGCTCCACCTGATCGCCCGAAAGCGGTGCTGTTGGGTTCCCGCCGCAGCCCTCGGGTGCCCATATCCCCTGCGGGTGCGGAAACCGCACCCCCTCCGTTCCATCCACCCACGCCGGCAGCTTGTGCATCACGCTGGCGAACAGCGGGGCCGCCTGCCACTGCGCCAACCAGGCCTGCAGATGCGGCCAGGGCTGGGCGGCCCACCAGCCTGCATCGATGCCGGCGAATTGGCGCACAAAGGGTGCAATGGCCATGTCGGCCAGGGCAGCGTGGGCGCCGAACAGGTGGGGCTGGGTGGACAGGCGCGCATCCAGTGCACTCAGCCAGGCCAAGGCCTGCGCGCGCGCTGTGTCGATGGGAGCGTCGGGGTAGCGGCTGGGGTATTTGCAGCGGTCCAGCGCCTGCTTGAACGGGCCGTCGCATTCCGCGATCAGGGCCCGCATGTCTTCCATGCCGCCGTGGCTTGGCGTGCGCCAGCCGTCGGGATCGTGCTGCGCCAGCGCCCACAGCATGATGTCCAGGCTTTGCTCCAGCACCTGGCCGCCTGGCAGCACCAGCACGGGTACGGTGGCCTTGGGCGAGATCTGCAGCAGACCCTGGGGCTTGTTCCTGAGCACCACTTCGCGCAGTTCGCAGGCCTGGCCGCTCACCGCCAGCGCCAGCCGGGCGCGCATGGCGTAGGGGCAGCGGCGAAAGGAATAGAGGACGGGCAGGGCGCTCAAGCGGGTTCGCCCTCGCAGCCATCGCCTTTGCCCGTGGCGATGGGCCGTGCCGGGTGGCCGGGTTGCCGAGCGCCAATGTGCTCCTGCCCGCGCTGGGCGGCCAGCTGCATCTGCCGCTCGCGTTCGGCCAGGGCGCGTTCCTGCTCGGGCGTGCGCGTGCCGTGGCAGTAGGGGCAGCTCACGCCGGCCACGTAGTGGGGTGATGCCAGCTCGGCAGTGCCCAGCGGCATGCGGCAGGAGCGGCACAGCTGGTGGTGGCCGGGCGTGAGGCCGTGACCCACCGACACGCGCTCGTCGAACACGAAACAGTCGCCGTGCCAGCGGCTGGCATTTTCGGGCACGGTTTCCAGGTATTTGAGGATGCCGCCTTCGAGGTGGTACACCTCCTCGAAGCCCTGCGACTTGAGGAAGGCCGTGGACTTTTCGCAGCGGATGCCACCCGTGCAGAACATGGCCACACGCGGCTTGCCGGCCAGCACGCCACCGGGTTGCGATTGCGCCGCCACCCAGGCGGGAAACTCGGCGAAGCTTTGGGTGTGCGGGTTGATGGCGCGCTCGAACGTGCCAATGCCCACCTCGTAGTCGTTGCGCGTGTCCACCACCACCACGGCGGGGTCGCCGATCAGCGCGTTCCAGTCCTCGGGCTTGACATAGGTGCCCGCGTTGCGCGCGGGGTTCAGGCCGGGCACGCCCAGGGTGACGATCTCGCGCTTGAGCCGCACGCGCATGCGGTAGAACGGCTGGCGGTCCGTGGGCGCCTCCTTGTGCTGCAGGGCGGCAAAGCGGGCATCGCTGCGCAGCCAGGCCAGCACCGCGTGCACAGCAGCAGGTTCCCCCGCGATGGTGCCGTTGATGCCCTCGGGCGCCAGCAGCAGCATGCCGCGTACGCCGCGCTCTTCGCACAGGGACTGCAGCGGCGCGCGCAAGGCGGCGCAGTCGGGCAGATCGACAAACTGGTACAGGGCAACGGTGAGAAAGTGGGGTGTGAGCGGGGGCACGAAAGGGGCGCCGTGAATTTGCAGGTAAGGTGATGCAGATGCATTGGCCTGTGGTCAGCACCTGGGTGTTTTACAGCTTCTTGACCAGCACCTGGCTGCGCCGGTCCCAGTTGTATTTGCGTTTGCGTGCGTCAGGCAGCCAGTCGGGGTCCACCACCACGAAGCCGCGCTTGATGAACCAGTGCATGGTGCGCGTGGTCAGCACGAAGATGCTTTCCAGCCCCATGGCGCGGGCGCGCTGCTCGATGCGCTTGAGCAGCTTTTCGCCATCGCCCGTGCCCTGGCTTTGCGGCGACACGGTGACCGCCGCCATCTCGGCGGTCCTGGCCTCGGGGTAGGGGTAGAGCGCCGCGCAGCCAAAGATCACGCCGTCGTGCTCGATGATGGTGTAGGTGGCGATGTCGCGCTCTATCTCGGTGCGATCGCGCTTGACCAGCGTGCCGTCCTTCTCGAACGGTTCGATCAGTTGCAGGATGCCGCCCACGTCGTCGATGGTGGCCTCGCGCAGCTCTTCGAGCTTTTCGTCGATGACCATGGTGCCGATGCCGTCGTGCACATACACCTCCAGCAGCAGCGAGCCGTCGAGCGCGAAGGGAATGATGTGGCTGCGCTCCACGCCGGCCTTGCAGGCCTTCACGCAGTGCTGCAGGTAAAAACCCGTGTCGGTGGGCTGCTGCGCCGTGGGCAGCGTGGCCAGCAGGGCCTGGGCGGCGGCCAGCGGCAGCTCGGTGTCGATGGGGTTGTCGTCGCTGGCGGGTTCGCCCGGCTGCATGCGGATGCCCGAAACCTCGGTCAGAAAGATCAGCTTGTCGGCGCGCAGCTCGATGGCCACGCTGGTGGCCACTTCTTCCATGGCCAGATTGAAGGCCTCGCCGGTGGGCGAAAAACCAAACGGCGACAGCAGTACCAGAGCGCCCATGTCCAGCGTGCGCTGGATGCCCCCCACGTCCACCTTGCGCACCACGCCCGAGTGCTGGAAGTCCACGCCATCCACAATGCCCACCGGCCGCGCCGTGAGGAAGTTGCCCGAGATCACGCGCACCGTGGCGCCGGCCATGGGCGTGTTGGGCAGGCCCTGGCTGAAGGCGGCCTCGATCTCGTAGCGCAACTGGCCGGCGGCCTCCTGGGCGCAGTCGAGCGCCACCGAGTCGGTGATGCGGATGCCGTGCGAGTATTTGGCGGCATGCCCCTTGGCCGCCAGCTGCTCGTTCACCTGGGGGCGAAATCCATGCACCAGCACGATCTTCACGCCCATGGCCTGGATCATCGCCAGGTCCTGCGCAATGTTGTGCAGCTTGCCCGCCGCTATGGCTTCACCCGTGAGGCCCACCACAAACGTCTGGTTGCGAAATTTGTGGATGTAGGGCGCCACCGAGCGGAACCAGGGCACGAAGGTGAAATTGAAGACGGCGGACATGGGCGGCAGGGCGGGGGGCGGAGGATGAAGCCAAGGGCTGGGATAATCCGCGATTCTCTACGAAGTTTCTGCCTTGACTGCGTCCACCGCTTCCAACTCCCTGCACATCGAGTTTCCCGAATCCCTGCCCGTGTCGGGCAAGCGCGACGAGATCATGGCCGCCATCGAGAAGCACCAGGTCATCATCGTGTGCGGCGAAACCGGCTCGGGCAAGACCACGCAGCTGCCCAAGATTGCGCTGGCCTTGGGCCGTGGCAAGTGCAACGCCAAGCCGGGGCCTGATGGGAAGGTGCGGGGCCAGCTCATCGGCCACACCCAGCCGCGCCGCATTGCGGCGAGCAGCGTGGCCAAGCGCATTGCCGAAGAACTGAAGACCCCGCTGGGCGACGTGGTCGGCTTCAAGGTGCGCTTCCAGGACCGTCTCTCGCGCGATGCCTCCGTCAAGCTCATGACCGACGGCATCTTGCTGGCCGAGACGCAGACGGACCCCTTGCTCCGCGCCTACGATACCCTCATCATCGACGAGGCGCACGAGCGCAGCCTGAACATCGACTTTCTGCTGGGCTATATCCGCCAGATCCTGCCGCGCAGGCCGGACCTGAAGGTCATCGTCACGTCGGCCACCATTGATGCGGACCGGTTTGCCAAGCACTTTGAGAGCGCCAAAGGCCCCGCACCGGTCATCATGGTGTCGGGCCGCACCTTTCCGGTTGAGCAACGTTGGCGCCCGTTTGAAGAGAGCCGCGACTACGGCCTGAACGAGGCCATTGCCGATGGGGTGGACGAGCTGTGGGCTGGCAATGCAGCGGGCGACATCCTGGTCTTTTTGCCTGGCGAGCGCGAGATCCGCGAGGCCGCCGACCACCTGCGCAAACACCTGTCGCACCAGCCTGTGATGCGCAACGCCGAGGTGCTGCCGCTGTTTGCGCGCCTCTCGCAGGCCGAGCAGGACCGCATCTTCGACGGCCACACGGGCCGCCGCATTGTGCTGGCCACCAACGTGGCCGAGACCTCGCTCACGGTGCCGGGCATCCGCTACGTGATCGACGCGGGTACGGCGCGCGTGAAGCGCTACAGCTTCCGCAGCAAGGTGGAGCAACTGCTGGTGGAGCCCATCAGCCAGGCGGCGGCCAACCAGCGCGCGGGCCGCTGCGGCCGCGTGGCCAACGGTATCTGCATCCGTCTGTACGACGAGGCGGACTTCAACAGCCGCCCGCGTTTCACCGACCCGGAGATCCTGCGCAGCTCGCTCGCAGGCGTCATCCTGCGCATGAAGTCGCTGCACCTGGGCGATGTGGTGCAGTTCCCGTTCATCGAGGCGCCCTCGGGCCGCGCGATTGCCGACGGCTACCAGCTGCTGGCCGAACTGGGTGCGGTGGACGATGCCAATGAACTCACGCCCATGGGCGTGGAGCTGTCGCGCCTGCCGCTGGACCCGCGCGTGGGCCGCATGATCATCGAGGCGCGCGAACGCAAGGCGCTGGACGAAGTGCTCATCATCGCCAGTGCCCTGAGCGTGCAGGACGTGCGCGACCGCCCCCTGGAAGCGCAGCAGCAGGCCGACCAGGCGCACGCCAAGTTCGACGACGACAAGAGCGAGTTCAGCGGCTACCTCAAGCTGTGGAAGTGGATCAACGAGGCCCGGGGCGGGGCGCCCAGCCTGCCATCGGCCCGCGCGCAAAAAGCCATGGCGGCGCAGAAGGCGCCTTCGCAGGCTTATTTGCCAGTGGAGCGGCGTGGTGGCGGTAGCAGTCCTGCGGCAGCGCCTGCCGCACCGACTGCCGCCCCAGCCGCGACCCACAAGCTCAGCAACCGCCAGTACGAGCAACTGCTGCGCCAGAACTTCATCAGCATCCGCCGCCTGCGCGAGTGGCGCGACATCCACACCCAATTGCTCACGGTGGTGACCGAGCACAAGTGGCAGATCCACACCCAGCCCGCCAGCTACGAGCAACTGCACCTGTCCATGTTGGCCGGGCTGCTGGGCAACGTGGGCTGCAAGAGCGACGAGGAAGACTGGTACCTGGGCGCGCGCGGCATCAAGTTCTACAAGCACCCCGGCGCGCACCTGAACAAGAAGCCCGGCCGCTGGATCATTGCGTCCGAACTGGTGGAAACCACGCGCCTGTTTGGGCGCGGCATTGCGGCCATCGAGCCACAGTGGCTGGAGCAGATGGGTGGCCATTTGCTCAAGAAGCAACTGCTGGACCCGCACTGGGAGAAGAAGTCCGCCGAGGTCGTGGCGCTCGAGCGCGCCACGCTGTATGGCATCGTGGTCTACAACAACCGCCGCGTGAACTTCGGCAAGGTGGACCCGCACGCCGCGCGCGAGATCTTCATCCGCGAAGCCCTGGTGGGCGGCAACTGGGAGACGCGCCTGCCGTTTTTGGCCGCCAACCAGAAGATGATCGCCAAGGTGGAAGAGCTGGAGCACAAGTCCCGCCGGCAGGACGTGCTGGTGGACGACGAGCTCATCTACGCCTTCTACGACCAGCAACTGCCGCCCGAGGTGTGCAGCGGCCACAGCTTCGAGGCCTGGTACCGCGAGGAATCGAAAAAGCAGCCTGATCTGCTCAAGCTCACCCGCGACGAGCTGATGCGCCACGAGGCCGCAGGCATCACCACCAACGCCTTCCCCAAGACGGTGCGCTTGGGCGGTGTGGACTGTGCCGCCAGCTACCTGCACGAGCCCGGTGACCCGCGCGACGGGATCACCGTGACCATCCCTTTGTTCGTGCTCAACCAGGTGAGCGAGGAGCGCTGCGAGTGGCTGGTGCCCGGCATGCTCAAGGACAAGATCCAGGCGCTGCTCAAAAGCCTGCCGCAACGCCCGCGCAGCCGCTTTGTGCCGCTACCTGAGTCGGCCACGCGCCTGGCCGAGCTGCTGGGCGCGCCCGAGCTGTTTGGTACGGGCAGCCTGACCGATGTGCTGCTCAAGCAGGTGCGCGACGAAACCTCGCTCGACGTGAAGCGTGCCGACTTCAAGCTCGACATGCTCAGCCCCCACCTGTTCATGAACTTCCGTGTGGTCGATGAGCATGGGCGCCAGCTGGGCCACGGCCGCAACCTGGGCGCGCTCAAGGCCGAGTGGGGCGCCAAGGCACGCGGCGCTTTCCAGGCGCTGGCGGGGCTCAAGCTGGGTGGGCAGGGCGGTGGTTCTGAGCAAAAATCGGCTCCTGCCGGCGATGAGAAGGCACAAATAGCTACCAAAAAAGTAGCAAAGGCGGCGCCTGTTCCCGCCTCAGCCGCTGCGGCACCCGCGGGCCAGCGCTACACCACCTGGACATTCGGCGAGCTGCCTGAGCTCATGGAGATCAAAAAGGCGGGCCAGACGCTGATCGGCTTCCCGGCGCTGATTGATGGTGGCGATGCGGTCACCATCGAGGTGTTCGACGAGCCCGAGGTGGCCGCTGCCAAGCACCGCGCAGGCCTGCGTCGCCTGTTTGCGCTGCAGATCAAGGACGCGCTCAAGTACCTCGAAAAGAACATTCCCGACCTGCAGAAGATGGCCGTGGCCTTCATGCCCCTGGGCACGCAGGAAGAGCTGCGCACCCAGATCATCGACGTGGCGCTGGACCGCGCCTTCCTGCTCGACCCGCTGCCTACCGACGAGTTCGCCTTCAAGCGCTGCGTGGACGAGGGCCGTGGCCGCCTCACGCTGATCGCCAACGAGGTGGCCCGCCTGGCCGCCACCATCCTCATCGAATACGCAGCTGCCGCCCGCAAGATCAAGGACACCAAGAACGCACCCGATGCGACGCAGGATGCGCAGCAACAGCTGCAGCGCCTGATGCCCAAGAACTTCATCGCCGTGGCTCCGTGGGCGCAATTGGCGCATTACGCCCGCTACCTCAAGGCCATCACCTTGCGGCTGGACAAGTACCGCGCCGACCCCGCCCGCGACGCCGCCAGATTGGCCGAACTGCGCCCGCAGGAGCAGCGCTACTGGCGCCTGGTGGCCGAGCGCAAGGGCGTGGTGGATACGCGCATGCAGGAGCTGCGCTGGCTGCTGGAGGAGCTGCGCGTGAGCTTCTTCGCACAAGAGCTGCGCACACCCCAGCCGGTGAGCGTGAAGCGGCTGGACAAGCTGTGGACGCAAGTGAATAGCTGATAGCGGCGGCGCTGCAGACCGGGTTACAGGTCGGAGAGTGACGGATTACTGAAAGTCTGGCGCATTGCTGTCACGGGCAAGAAGTCGTTGGTTGAGCAATCAGTTTTTGCAGATACGATGAGCCTCCATGATCAAGTCAGTTAACAACTATCCAGTCTCACAACTCTTTGATATCGAAGCAGGTGTCGTCTATGCGATCCCGCGCTACCAGCGCGAATACACTTGGAAAATTGATCAGTGGGAGTCGCTCTTCAATGACATCGAAGAGAACGACTCCGGGTACTTCCTGGGCTCGATCATATGCATCAACCAGACCACCGACACCCTGGCCGTGCAGCGGCTGGAGGTGGTGGACGGCCAGCAGCGGCTGACGACACTGTCCCTGCTGTTCGCCGCGCTGTACCAGTCGTTGAAGCGGCACGAGAAGGACCTTGACGACGACCAGCGCGTGGAGCTGATCAACCTCAAGCGCAAGCTGGTGCTGAAGAAGGGAGACGACCAGTTGCGCGTCATCCCGCAGATTCAGAACAACAACCAGAACGACTACCGTGCCGTCTTGTCCGACGTGGGCGTGATCAGCACGTTCGATACGCCAGCCTACGCGGGCAACCGCAAGATCTTCCGCGCCTTCCGTTACTTCCAGGGTCGCATCGAAGAGATCGTGCAGGGCGATAACGATCACCTGGCGTCCATCATGGCCTTCCTCGACAAGGTGAGCCAGGCCTGCCTGGTGAAGATCGAGGTGGCCAGCCACGCCGGTGCCTACACGCTCTTCGAGTCGCTAAACAACCGGGGCATGCCGCTCACGGCCATCGACCTGATCAAGAACAAGCTGCTGGCCCGGCTGGAGACCACCGAGCCCGGCAAGGTCGACCACTACTTTGACGTGTGGAACAAGCTGCTGGGCTATCTGGGCGACGACTACAGCGTCCAGGAACGCTTCTTTCGGCACTACTACAACGCGTTCAAAGACCCGCTGAACGTGCCGTTCCGCAAGGACGAGGACAAGAAGAAGGACCCCCTGGGCCCAGTGGCCACAAGGTCCAACCTGATCCAGATCTACGAGAAGCTGATCAATGAGGACGCCAAGCACCACCTACAGGCCATCCGTTCCGCCGGCCAGCTGTATGCACTGATGCTGGCCCGGAACACCGACGAAGCCTGGGCTCCGCTGGACAAGCCGCTGAAGGACCTGGATCGTATTCAGGGCGCCCCGTCTTACCTGTTGATGCTGCACCTGCTCGTGCGGCGTGAGGCGCTGGGCATCGACGTGGCGCAGCTGGAAGCGATCGCGCGACTGCTGGTTTGCTTCTTCGTTCGACGCAATCTCACGGACATGCCGCCCACGCGCGACCTGACGCGCCTGTTCATGGCCGCCATCGACAAGGTGGCAGAGCTGTCGGGTGCCGCGGTGGTGACGGCGATTCGCGACGAACTGCTGGCGGTGTCGGCCAGCGACGAGACATTCCGCAGCAAGCTGGAAGGCGCCATCTACGAGGAGAACGCTGGAGTCACCCGGTTTGTGCTGTGTGCCTTGGCCGAGCAGGGCATGACCAAAGAAACCTGGGTCGATCTGTGGAAGTACGAAGGCAAGCTTTTCGTGTGGACTATTGAGCATATTTTCCCGCAGGGCGACAACATCCCCGCGTCGTGGGTGACGATGATCGCGGGCGGCGACAAGAAGAAGGCCAAAGCCATTCAGGAAACGCATGTCCACAAACTGGGCAACCTGACGATCTCCGGCTTCAACAGCGCGCTGGGCAACAAGAGCTTCAAAGAGAAACGCGACCGCACCGACAGCAAGGGCCGTGAGGTGGGCTACAAGAACGGCCTCAAGCTGAACGCCGAACTGGCAACGGCCGATGCGTGGAGCGTGACGCAGATCGATGTGCGCACGACGACGCTGGTGGAGCAGGTGATGAGTCTCTTCACCATGAAGAGTGTCCAGCTATAACGCTAGCCGACGATCATGACCGGTTTGGAGCGGGCAGATAGCAGACCGCGAAGTCAGGTTTCAGCCTGAACCCGACGCTCATACCCGTGTACGGCCCACAGACGCTCCCCGTAACCCGTCAGAACCCCATATCCCCCTTCGCGGCGCGCTCAGGCGCCCGTGCTGCTGCATTTCCACGCCGTCCCCCGGTCACTTTGGCGACGTCAACGCGGGCCAGCCCCATTGCCCGCCCCTCGCGCGGCCTCTAGGCTTGTGGGAACAAGGAGATTTGCACCCCTATGCGCCCCCACTTCAAGTTCTGGCCCCGCCGCTTGCCCCATTCCATCACCTTGCCCGCTACCTCGCTGTGGGACAACCTGGCCATCAGCGCGCGCCGCTACCCTGACAAGGCGGCGCTGGTCTTTTTTGGGACCGCGACCAGCTACCGGCAGCTGATGGAGGGGGCGGAGCGCCTGGCCGCGCGGCTGGTGCAGCTGGGGGTGCAGCGCGGCGACCGCGTGGTGCTGTGCATGCAGAATTGCCCCCAACTGGTGATGGCACACTTTGCCATCCTGCGGGCCAATGCCGTGGTGGTGCCGGTCAACCCCATGAACCGGGCCGAGGAGCTCAAGCACTACATCACCGACCCTGGCACCAAGGTCGCTATCACCACGGCCGATCTGGCCCCCGAGCTCGCCAAGGCCAGCAACGCGCTGGCGCTCGACGAGCGCCTCGCCCATCTGGTGGTGACGCAGTTCACCGACGCTTTTGACCCCGGTGTGAAGGGCGCCGATGCCCCGCCCGAGGCATGGATGGAATGGTTGGGCACCCGGCATCCCTTGCCTGCGTTGGAGGGGGGGCGCACCTACGCCTGGACGGATGCCATCGCCTGCTCCGACATGTCCCCCGCATTGGCTGTGGGGCCCGACGACCTGGCGCTGCTGCCCTACACCAGTGGCACCACGGGGCTGCCCAAGGGCTGCATGCACCTGCACAAAAGCATCATGCACAACGCGGTGGCGGGTGCCCTGTGGGGCAATGGGTCTGCCGACAACGTGACGCTGGCGGTGGTGCCCATGTTCCATATCACCGGCATGGTGAGCGTGATGCACACGGCCATCTACTGTGGTGCCACGCTGGTGATCATGCCCCGGTGGGACCGCGACCTGGCGGGGCGCCTGATATCGCGCTACCAGGTCACCACCTGGACCAATATCCCCACCATGGTCATCGACCTGCTGGGCAGCCCCCACTTCGCCAGTTACGACCTCTCCAGTCTGGCCTACATCGGCGGTGGCGGCGCGGCCATGCCGCAGGCCGTGGCGCAGCGCCTGCTGGAGCAATACGGCCTGCGCTATTCCGAAGGCTATGGCCTGACCGAGACGGCGGCGCCATCGCATTCCAACCCGCCTGACCACCCCAAGCAGCAGTGCCTGGGCATTCCGTTCATGGGCACGGATGCGCGCGTGATCGACCCCGAAACCCTGCAGGAAATGCCCGTGGGCGAGCAGGGCGAAATCATCATCCACGGCCCCGAGGTGTTCCAGGGCTACTGGAAGCGGCCCGACGCCACGGCGGCGGCGTTCATCGAGCTCGACGGCAAGCGCTTCTTCCGATCGGGCGACCTGGGGCGCATGGACGAAGAGGGCTACTTCTTCCTGACCGACCGTCTCAAGCGCATGATCAACGCCAGCGGCTTCAAGGTGTGGCCCGCCGAGGTCGAGGCGCTGATGTTCCGCCACCCTGCGATCCAGGAGGCCTGCATCATTGCCGCCAAGGACAGCTACCGGGGCGAGACCGTGAAGGCCGTGGTGGTGCTGCGCCCCACGCACCAGGACACCACCGAGCAGCAGATCATCGACTGGTGCCGCGAGAACATGGCGGTGTACAAGGTGCCGCGCATCGTGCAATTTGTGACGGCGCTGCCCAAGAGCGGCAGCGGCAAGGTGATGTGGCGCTTACTTCAAGAGGCTGAAAAGTGATTGCAGCAAAGCAAAATCTTTTCGGGGTTGCACAAGTGACTTGCCGGGATGGGATGCAAGGCACGGTGCGCAGCCAATAGCGCAGCTGTTGGCAAGCGCCGCAACGCAGCAGACCGCCCGCAAGGACCACTGCTCCAACGCGATCCCCTGCGAGATCGTCAACAGGCGCTAACAGGTCTCAGTTTGAAAGTCGCGTGAATAGCGGCATGCATGTGGCTGCTATTGCATCGATATGTCTGGTATCCGTGCCGCAGCAGCCACCCAAGATACTGAAGCCCCTATGGCGAGCGTGCATCTCGGCATACATCTTCCCAAGTTCAACCGGATCGCCATCGTCTAGATTTTCTGAGGCATCAAGCTCCGCATGGCTCTTCCGCGATGCGTTGGCCCTGACACCGCGCAATCTCTGAAGCCAAGGTTTCCCCTCTTCAAAAGCAAAGCGGAAATGATCCGGGTGTGCGCAGTTGATCATGTAGTAAGCGGGGTAGCCCACCGTGGCATCGTCCACCTGGTTGATCGCCGCTCCAAGTGCCTGCCCACTGGGTAAAAGCCCGTCGGTTTCCGTGGTGAACGAAATAGCCACAGGCATATCGTGCTTCTGCGCTGCGAGTGCAACACCGGTGGCTTCTTCTGCGGTAGTCATGGTCATGGCGCAAACCATGTCTGCTTCGGTGGTAGCCAAGACACCGATTTGCCATTCATGGTAAGCAAGGGCTTCTGTCACCGGCATGACACGGTCCGCAATGTACCCGTCGCCACGAGGACCAATACAGCCACTTCGTATCCGGGCACCCGTCGCAGTCTGGAATGGCTCAATAACCTCCCCCAACAAGGCAATAGCGTCGCGATTGGCCGCTGCCAATTCGTCGAGCGCATAGCCCAGCCGCCAGCCCCACTCAGGGTTGGCTCGCCAAGTTGGGCTTTCCAAGATGATGCCGCAGCCGTGGCGCTGTGCGAGCTGAAGATACTCAATGTAGTAGCGAGAAAGCGCCTCTCGCCCACTCTGAGACCGCAACAGGCTGAACGCAGCAAAGAAAGGGATGTCCAATCCATCCCGAAATATCAGCGTGGTTTCCAGCCCTCCATCTGTCACAAAAAGGGAAGAGCCAAGCTGTGGAAGAGATAACTGTCGATTTGTCATTCCATTTCCTTTCGAAGCGTCTTGACAAATATGACTGCGTGCTAATGTGCGCCTCAATACCGCCTTTGTCCAATCGACGGCAACGGCAAACCCGGCGCAGCATGCGGGGCGTGGGCTGCACCTGTGCGGATGCCGTGAGGAGTGCCCCCGTGAGCGCATGGTCCTGCGCACGTTTGCTGAATGTGCCGGTGGGGGCCAGCAGGGCCCGGGGGCATCAAAACTGGCACGGGCGAATGGGTGGCGTTCGCAGGGCAACGCGGTCTCCTGGGCCAGGCGGGGGATGGCTTCATGCCACTGCATGCAACTGCAGGAGGCATTGCTGCACGATGTGTGGCTTGCCAAGCGCTCTCAAATGCATAGCTGCAAGATCTTTGAAATAGGGCGCTGAAGCTGAAATTCGTGGATACCATTGCACGGTAATTGATTATTTGCTTACATTTTTTGCGCAGCCTTTGCCGGAAAACCCCGCCGATCTTGTTACAAAGGGGTCATTCCGATCCACAGAGACTCAACCATGAACCTCAACTTTCGTCACCTGATTTCCGGGGCCGCCACGGCGGTGCTGCTGGTTGCAGCCACCGGCGCCCATGCCCAGGCCTATGTCAATGCCACCGTGGGAGGGCAGGTGGTCCCCGGCGTGTATGGACGCATCGACATTGGCAATGCGCCGCCGCCACCGCTGATCTACGCCGAGCCCGTGATCATCCACCGGCCGGCGGTGATGGTGCCGCGCTCGCCGATCTACATGCATGTGCCGCCCGGCCATGCCAAGAACTGGGCCAAGCACTGCGCCCGCTACAACGCCTGCGGCCAGCCGGTGTACTTCGTGAAAGAGCCTGTGCGCGGCCAGTACTACGGCGGCCAGCCTGGCAACAACGGTCGGGATGACCGCCACTGGAATGATGATCGCCGGGGGGGCGGCAAGCACGACCGCGGTGACCGCCGGGACGGGCGTGGCGATGGCCGTGGTGAAGGCCGCGGCAAGGGCCATGGAAACCGCGACTGAGCTGCCAGCGTTGCCTTAAGCTCGGCTGCATGGCCGAAGTCACTTTTTCTCCTCCTTTCACCGGTCCCGATAGCGTGGCCGACCAGCTGCGCAAGACCGGCTACGCCGTGCTGTCGCCACCCGATGTGGCTGCGTGGTCCGGTTGCCACCTCGATGATCTGCTGGCCCTGGCGGCTGACTGGGCCGCGTTGCCCCCCGATGATTTTCTGAAGGACGGTGGCCGCTACCGGCGCCGTCGCCATGCCTGTTTTGAAGTGGTGCACGGCGAGGTGGTGCAGGTGGCGCACCGGGCCCACTGGCAGCCGCTCGAATACAACGCACTGCATGGTGGCATGGAGCGCTGGTTCGCGCCCATGACGGCCGAGACGGTGGCGCGGCCTGTGTGGAGTCAGTTGCTGGCGGCGCTGGCCGCGCTGTCCGACACGGTGTTTGCCGCGCCCGACGCGCCCGCGCGCTGGTTTGTCGAGGCGCACCAGTTTCGGATCGACACCACCGATGGCATTGGCCGCCCCACACCCGAAGGCGCGCACCGGGATGGTGTGGACCTGGTGGCGGTTTTCCTGGTGGCCCGCGAGGGCGTAAAGGGCGGTGAAACGCGGGTGTTCGAGGCGGCGGGCCCTGCAGGCCAGCGGTTTACCTTGAGTGCGCCCTGGTCGCTGATGCTGCTCGACGATGCCCGCATGATCCATGAGACCACGCCCATCCAGCCCCTGGTGCCCGGTGGTTACCGCGACACGCTGGTGGTAACCTGCCGGCGCGGAAGTTTTCAGGGGGCGGATGCGGTGGCCTAGGGGGCAGGCCGGCTTGCCGCTGCAACATGATTTGATGCGAATCAAGATGCAGGCCAGAATGGGCGGCCACACTGACTCCCTATTTCCAGGCCTTGGCCTGGCACCATCAACTTGAGGAGAAGCACCATGTTCAAGCACATTCTGGTTCCTGTGGACGGTTCCAAGACCTCCATGCTCGCGGTGTCCAAGGCGGCAGCCTTGGCCAAGACGTTTGGCAGTGCCGTTACGGCGCTGTATGTGATCGATCCCTACCCGTTCACGGGTGTGGGGGCCGATTTCGCCTATGGCCAGGCGCAATACCTGAGTGCCGCCACGGCCGAGGCCAGCAGTGCGCTCGACGCCACCAAGCAGGCCATGGCCGATGCGGGCGTGCAGGTCACTGCCGTGGTGGGCGAAGGCCATGCGGTGCATGACGCCATCGTGCGGGCCGTCGAAAGCACGGGCGCCGACCTCATCGTGATGGGGTCGCACGGTCGCCGCGGCCTGGAAAAACTGGTGCTGGGCAGCGTCACGCAGCGTGTGCTGGGTGTGGTGCATGTTCCGGTGCTGGTGGTGCGCGACTGAGCGTTACTGCTCCATGAAAAACGGCTCCGCAAGGAGCCGTTTTTCGTTTTGATTCTCGATCAGCCTGCGCATCACCCGCAGCCTTCTGATCGTGGAATGGGCACGCCCCAGACCAGTGCACCCGTGGAACTGGCTTCGCCAGGCCACCGGGTGCGTCCCCCTTCAGGGGGAGGGTGCGAAGCGCCTCAGGGGGTTATTCAATCTTCGCGCCCGAGGCTTCCACGATGCTCTTCCACTTGGCGTAGTCGGTCTTGAGCAGGGTGCCGAACTGTGCTGCCGACATGGCTTCGGGTTCTGCGCCCTGGGCCTGGATGGCGGCCTTCATGTCGGCAGTGGCCAACAGCTTGTTGATTTCGGCGTTGAGGGTGTTCACCACGGCGGCAGGCGTGCCGGCCGGGGCGAGCACGCCATACCAGGTGCTCACGTCAAAGTCCTTGAAGCCCGATTCGGCCACGGTGGGCACCTCGGGCAGCGACGAGCTGCGCTTGGCCGAGGTCACGGCCAGGGGGCGCAGCTTGCCCGACTTGATCTGACCCATGGCCGAGGGCACCGAAGACACCAGCAGGTCCACGTTCCCCGCCAGGGCATCCATCAGCGCGGGATTGGAGCCCTTGTAGGGAATGTGGCTCAGCTTGATGCCTGCGGCTTTCTCGAACAGGTCGCCCGCCAGGTGGATGGAGGTGCCGTTGCCGGGCGAACCATAGGTGATGGTGCCGGGCGCGGCCTTGGCGGCAGCCACCACGTCGGCCAGGGTCTTGTACTTGCTGTTGACGCTGGTGGCGATGATCACGGGCGTCCAGGCCACATGGGCCACGGCGGTCAGGTCCTTGGTGGGGTCCCAGGGCAGGTTCTTGTAGAGCCAGGGGCCAATCACCAGGTTGTCTTTCTGGCCCATCACGATGTCGTAGCCGGTGGGCGCAGCCTTCACGGCCTCGCCGATGCCGATGGTGCCGCCGGCGCCGGCCTTGTTGTCGGCCACCACGGTCCATTTGGCGCTTTCGGTGAGCCGGGTGGCCACCAGGCGCGACAGGATGTCGGTGCCGCCTCCGGGCGGGAAGGGCACGATCAGGCGGATGGGCTTGGTGGGGTAGGTGGCTGCCGGTGCGGGGGCCTGGGCATACGCCGATGTGCCCACGGCCAAGGCCAGGGCGGTGAAGGTAATCAGTTTGCGCATCATTCTTGAAGGTATTGAAGGATTCAGAAAACAGTGTGTGCGATCAGAGGCGCTCAAAAATCGCCGCAATGCCCTGGCCACCGCCAATGCACATCGTCACCAGCGCGTAGCGGCCCTGGATGCGCTGCAGCTCGTGCAGCGCCTTCACGGTAATGAGCGCACCCGTGGCGCCAATCGGGTGGCCCAGCGAGATGCCCGAGCCATTGGGGTTGACCTTGGCCGGGTCCAGGCCCAGGTCGCGCGTGACGGCGCAGGCCTGGGCGGCAAAGGCCTCGTTGGCCTCGATCACATCGAGGTCGTTCACCGTGAGGCCGGCTTTCTTCAGCGCCAGCTGTGTGGCGGGCACGGGGCCAATGCCCATGTACTTGGGGTCCACGCCCGCGTGGGCATAGGCCACCAGGCGGGCCAGGGGCTTGGCGCCACGTGCCTTGGCGGCACCGGCTTCCATCAGCACCACGGCGGCGGCGGCGTCGTTGATGCCCGAGGCGTTGCCAGCGGTCACCGTGCCGTTTTCCTTGGCGAAAACGGGCTTGAGCTTGGCCATGTCTGCCATCGTGGCACCGGGGCGGAAGTGCTCGTCGGTGGCGTATTGCACGTCGCCCTTCTTGCTCTTCAAGGTGACGGGCACGATCTGGTCCTTGAACACGCCGTTTTGCGTGGCGCGCTCGGCACGGTTGTGGCTTTCCACGGCCAGGCGGTCCTGGTCTTCGCGGCTGATGCCCCACTTGGCGGCGATGTTCTCGGCTGTCACACCCATGTGGATGTTGTGGAAGGGGTCGTGCAGGGCGCCGATCATCATGTCGATCATCTTGGTGTCGCCCATGCGCGCGCCAAAGCGCGTGGCCAGGCTGGCATAGGGTGCGCGGCTCATGTTCTCGGCGCCGGCGCCAATGGCCACGTCGGCATCGCCCAGCAGGATGGACTGGCTGGCGCTGACGATGGCCTGCAGGCCCGAGCCGCACAGGCGGTTGACGTTGTAGGCGGGCGTGCCCTCGCCGCAGCCGCCGTTGATGGCAGCCACGCGCGACAGGTACATGTCCTTGGGCTCGGTGTTGACTACATGGCCGAACACCACATGGCCCACGTCCTTGCCCTCCACGTTGGCACGCGCGAGTGATTCGCGCACGACCAGCGCGCCCAGCTCGGTGGGCGGCACATCTTTCAGGCTGCCGCCAAAGGTGCCAATGGCGGTGCGCACGGCGCTGACGACGACGACTTCACGGGTCATGGGGAATCTCCTTGGCAAATGCAAATAAAAATCAGGATGATGAAATGGGCCTCTGACGCTTACCTGTCAATCGCTGGCAGCTATGAATCAATGATCGATGAGGCAGTGGCCCGTGGAACCGGCCCGCGCAAAGCCCGTGCCACCGTGGAGCCGGCTTTGCCGGGCCACGGGTGGCGCACCCCCGCGGGGGAAGACGCGAAGCGGCTCAGGGGGGCTTTCATGTGTCGCGCACATCGGCCACCGGGTGGGTACCGAAGTCTGCGCGCTCCAGCCAGGCCAGCACGCGGGTAGCGGCATCGGCAGGCGATGTGAGCTGGCCACCTGTCTTGAGGTGGGCAAAATTGGGGGCGTCCGGAAACGCGGCCGGGTCGGTGCCGCGCAACTGCAGCTGCATGTCGGTGTCGATGACGCCCGGCGCCAGCGAACACACCCTGGCACCATGGGGCTTGAGGGCTTCATCCAGCGCCACGCAGCGCGTGAAATGGTCCAGGCCCGCCTTGGCCGCGCAGTAGGCCGCCTGCGAGGCCATGGCACGGCGGCCCAGGCCCGATGAAATATTGAGCACCTTGCGTGGCACCGCCCAGCCTTCGGTGGCGCCCAGGAAAGCGGCCGTGAGCAGCATGGGGGCCTCCAGCCCCACGCGCAGGGCGTTGGCGAGGTCGGCCGGGTCGCTGGCGGACAGGGGCGCGATGCGCGGGATGACGCCTGCGTTATTGATCAGCGTGGCGCTGGCAAAGGCCGCAGGGCCCTGGACTGCGAGCCACCCGCGCAAGCGGTGCGCAGCCTGCTCGCCTTGCGACAGGTCTTGCTGCCACTGCTCCAGTGTGGCACCGGCCTGGCTTGCCGCCTGGGCGAGCTCTGTACTGGCATGGCGCGAGATGCAGACCAGCGTGTGGCCCGGGCGCAGCAGCTGGTGCGCCATGGCCAGACCCATGCCGCGCGAAGCGCCGGTAAGGAGAACAAGGTGGTTCAAAGGCATGCTGCCATGGTACTGCGGTAAGCCTGCGGCAGGCTTTCAGCCGAGGATTTCTGGGGGTGAATCATCAGAAAACTATTGAATTGATAGCTGCTGGTGGATACTGCATAAGCGCAAGATGCCTATTGGGCTAAAACTCTGCAGGCCAATCCAGCGTGATGCCTGCATTCGTTCCGGGGTGCGTGAAAGCCAGGTGGCTGGCATGCAGCAGCAGGCGCGGGGCCAGGGCCTGCGTGGCGGCATCGGCATAAAGTGCGTCGCCCACAATGGCATGGCCGATGGCCGCAAGGTGCACGCGCAACTGGTGGGTGCGGCCGGTGACGGGCGCCAGCTCGACCCGCGTGGTCTGGGCCGTTGCGTCATACGCCAGTGCCCGCCAGCGCGTGAGGCTGGGTTTGCCCAGGTGGTGGTCGATCACGCGCAGCGGGCGGCGTGCCCAGTCGGCCGCAATCGGCAGGTCGATGTCATGCCAGGCGCTGTCTTCAGCGCCCATCTGCCCCTGCACCACCGCCAGGTAGCGCTTGTGTACCTGGCGTTCGGCAAATGCGTGGCCCAGGCGCCGCTGTGCATCGTGATGGCGGGCCATGAGAACGAGGCCCGAGGTGGCCTGGTCCAGCCGGTGCACGATGAGCGCGCCGGGCCAGCGCTGCTGCGCACGGGCGCTCAGGCAATCCTGTTTGTCGGGCCCCCGGCCGGGCACGCACAGCAGCCCCGAAGGCTTGTGCAGCACGAGCAGGTCGGCATCGACATGCACTGCCTGCACACCGGTGTCGTCGGTGCCCACGGTTTCAGGCGGCGTCATGGCCTGCCACCCGCCGCTTTTCGCTGGCGTGCAGTTGCGCGTTGCCCTGCTGCAGGGCCTCCCGTTCGGCCTGGTAGCTGCGCAGCTCGGTGATCCACTCGGCCAGCGGCCCCTTGGGGTGCCGGGGCGAGCGGCGCTGGGGCTGTGCGGGGGGACGGGGGTGGCAAGGGCGCTGCCTGCCCCTGGCCATAGGGCGCCTGGGCTTGGTGCAGAAAGGACAGGTCGGGAAGGCTCATGGGTAGCGGGCGCCGGCAAATGCCGCGCCCCTGCGAAGCAAGGCCGTCGCCTGTTTCAAGGAGTGTACGCCCGCGCCCACGCTGCGCTGCAGCGATCTCAGAACAGGTTTTAACGGCGCACAGACACCAGTTCCACCTCGAAGTTCAGCGTGGCGTTGGGGGGAATCACGCCGCCCGCGCCGCGTTCGCCGTAAGCGATGCCGGGCGGGCAGGTCAGCCGGGCCTTGCCACCGGGTTTCATGCGTTGCACGCCTTCGGTCCAGCAGGGGATCACGCGGTTGAGCGGGAACTCGGTGGGCTCGCCGCGCTTGTAGGAGCTGTCGAATTCCTTGCCATCGAGGAACATGCCCTTGTAGTGCACCTTGACGGTGTCGGTGGCCTTGGGCGCATCGCCAATGCCTTCCTTGAGGGATTCATAGACCAGGCCGCTGGCGGTGGTGACGGGCTTGGCGGTTTGTGCCTGGGCAATGGGGGCGAGGGCAAGCGAGGCGAGCAGGGCGAAAAGAATGCGCATGGGAATAGTCCGAAGGGTTGGTGAAAACAAAATAGACCCCGATCGTAGGGCCGTGCTGGGCGCAACTCCAAAACTCCCTCCGGTGGAAGAAGCCTTCAAAGCAAAGGCACAGATAGCAGACCTTTACTTAAACGGCATGCGCTTTGATACCGATAGGGCAATCAAGAATAATTGGGGTCAGCCCCCCATTTTTCCTAAGGGAATGGCAGCTCACCACTGCGGATAGCAAACAATCTTTGTATATGCCAGTCTGGCGTCCGTGGCCCCGGGAAGAAAATCCTCAAATGACTCAACAAATATAGCTGGCCCACTCTGAGAAATCGCCCGCGTGGTAAAAAATGTCAGTCCTTTTTCTCTGAGTGCTCGTTGAACTTGGCCTTGCTGGCCCTGCACAATAAGACCAATCCGGCTGCTGGCACCTGTACCCGGAGCGCGATGGAAGAACTTAGAGCCTAGTTCGGCTCCCTCAACTGCTATCAGCGGAAAGCCAAACGCAGTAACTTTGGCCGAAGATCGGAAGTATTCGATCGAATCATGAGCCTCGTATGGCCGGACTGAAACCAATTTGGATTGAATGAGTGACTTTACCAACTTCTCTGGACTTTGATCTGCACCGCAGGAATACCAAACTGCAATCTCACTTGCTGTTGCGTAAGTGATAGAGGAAAGTGCCAGAGCGACTGGAATAAGCGCTGATTTCATAAGGCTGCATCCTTTATTTTTCTAACGTAGGAGGTTGAACTATTTCAAAATTTCAGTGCCCGTCTCCCAGCGCTGCTAAGGCGGTACTTTTCTTTTCGTTTTACAAGAACGCCATTGTTTACTAGGGAGCGACAAGCTGCCTCTTCATTTTCGTCAACTGGCAGATATGGAGCCGACAGAAGAGCTTCTCGATTTGCAACTAGGAACTCAAAGTCTTTGTCAGGGATTTCTAGTGGATTGACAGATGTTGAAACTCTTAACTTGAAGCACGCAGACACTACGTGTCTCTTGTCGTACAAAAACCAGATGGCGCTAATGCCGCCCAGTATCGTCGCGAAGCCTAGTATCCATTCCATGTGTCTGATGCCTAACACCTGAATTAAGCCGAGCCGCGAAGCGGCTTCGGCTTGAATGAATTGTTAGCGCCCATCCGGAACAGCCACGGGAGCCTTTGGAATGTTGCGGCCAAGTTTGGCGTAGAGGTGATTGTGGAGCAGAACCGGAATACCGCGGCAGGCAATGTCAAGGTGCTGATCTGTCCAGGCCTGAGAGAAGGAGTTATCCGTGATGTGCGCCATGCCCTTGTTTGCCAGCTCAAATATAGCCAAAAGGGCGTTCTCTGCGTCTGCCTTTGGCCCGGGATATGCAGCCAAGGCAGCGTCCGGGTGAACAATCTGCAATGGACATTGGGGTGTTGAAAAATGCTCAACCGCAATGTCTCCGTTCTTACGCTTTTGAACTTGCGCTAGCTGGCCCTTTACCGAGCACAGGCCGAGGAACTCGAGCAGGGCTCTTGCATGGATTAGGCCGGCCTCAATCATCGGGTTGGCGATTAGTGCCACATTGCCCCGAACTTTTAGCTGGCCGTCCACGACGATATCGACTGAGCGAGGCGAGGAGCTTTCGCCGGTCCAGTCCCAGGCAAACTGCAGCATCTCAACCGCTTGCAGCCGGTACGGGATCCATTTCTCTAGGACGTCGTCGAGGGTCATCATGGGCGCTAACGCTGCGGCTCAGGCGCGGCTGAAAGTGGGAGCGCAGCGGACGCTGGAAGCCGTCGCCTGCAGCCGGTTGTTAGCATCTTTAGCAGTGGATGCTATGCTCAGAGCTTCCGTTTTAAGGCTTCCGTTTCGTTAGCAATTTTTTTCGCCGACGAAACAGTTATTTTGCATGTCCCAGACCTTAATACTAAGACTCAGTAACTCCTCGGTACTAAACCAATACATGTCGTCTGCGGGGGTCTGAAAATTGCGGACAAAAATTTCCATTGGGGCACCTACCCTCTGCCCATATTGGAGAATCACTCCTACAATTCGCTGTGTGTTGTCAGTGTCTTCGTAACGAGCGCCGTCCGCATTGCGAAAAGCATGAAATCCTAGTCGGCTAGTGGTAGTTGAAGACATCCAGCGGTTTCCTTTCCGGTCCGTTCCACCAAGAAAGGCTAATGCACAAGCGCTTGCGCATGTCTCGTGCCCCTCCACAACAGTCTTGATCCTGTTTCGCTTGAAATACTCTCCGAGACGGATGCCACCACCGAGACTACCACCTGGACTGTTGAGGTAGATTGCAGTGTGACGTTTGCTTGGTTGTCGGGATAAAAATCGATCAAGTCGATCCGCATCGTCCCATTTTACGATTCCAGTTGCCAAGACAGCATTCAGCGTCTTTGAATTATTATCATGCAGTTTGAAATCTAATGCAATGGCTGGAGGCACAAATAACACGAAAGCCAAGACTCCAGTGATAAGCCGTACCAATGTCATTCAGTATCTTTCCCGTGTGAAATGCTAACTAGAAATAGACGACACACATGGTAACCTGACCAGTCCGCCAAGACAACCAAAGAACCGGCTGCCCCACGTAAACCCCATCATCCAAAAAATTAGCCAAACCTAAAATTTCGCGGATGACCGAGCACGCTGCGCTACCTCCACAACCCGCCAGCGACCCCGCCGCGCCCCGACCGCCCAAACTGCTGGAACGTATGCGCATTCACCTGCGCACGCGGCATTACAGTATTCGCACCGAAGAGGCGTATATCGACTGGGCGCGGCGTTTTATCGTGTTCCACGGCAAGCGCCACCCACAAGAGATGGGTGCGGCCGAGGTGGAGGCGTTTTTGAGCCATTTGGCGGTTGATAGGCAGGTTTCTGCCTCCACCCAAAACCAAGCCAAGGCGGCGCTACTGTATTTGTACAAGCAGGTGCTGGAGACGGATTTGCCCTGGCTCGATGAGGTGGTGCAGGCCAAAACGCCCAAGCGCCTGCCGGTGGTGCTGACCCCCACCGAGGTGCGCGAGCTGCTGCTGCATATGGATGGCGCCACCGGCCTGATTGCGCAGTTGCTTTACGGCACCGGCATGCGCCTGCTGGAGGCGCTGCGCCTGCGCGTGAAGGACGTGGAGTTTGCCCGCCGCGAAATCGTGGTGCGCGAGGGCAAGGGCAACAAAGATCGGGTGACGGTGCTGCCGGAGAACTTGATTGCGCCTTTGCAGGCGCAATTGCAAAAGGCCCGCGCGCTGCACGAAAAGGATCTGGCCGCTGGTTTTGGCCGTGTGTATCTGCCGCATGCGCTGGCCGTCAAATACCCCCAGGCCGACCAAAGCTGGGCTTGGCAGTGGGTGTTTCCGTCGCCGGTGCGCTCCACCGATCCGCGCCCCGATGCCCGCACGGGCGAGCTGCTGGAGCGACGCCACCATGTGTACCCCGAATCGGTGCAGCGCGCCGTGCGCGAGGCGGCGCGGCGTACGCAGATCGCCAAGCCGGTGTCGCCCCATGTGCTGCGGCATTCGTTTGCCACACATTTGCTGCAGGCGGGGTACGACATTCGTACCGTGCAGGAGCTGCTGGGCCATGCCGATGTGAGCACCACCATGATTTACACGCATGTGCTGAACAAGGGCGGGCGCGGCATTCTGAGCCCGCTGGACGCCCTGTAAAGCACAAAGGCCCGTCATCGGGCCTTTGTTTGGATGGGCGCGGCGCCATCACAGCGCTGCGTCAACACGCTTTACGCGTAGTCGCTCACCGGGATGCAGCTGCAGCTCAGGTTGCGGTCGCCCCAGACGTTGTCCACGCGGCCCACGGGTGCCCAGTACTTGTTGCTGCGCAGGGCGGCCACCGGGTAGGCGGCCGTCTCGCGGGCGTAGGGGCGGTCCCACTCGGCACCCAACAGGCTTTCGGCGGTGTGCGGGGCGTTCTTGAGTGGGTTGTTGTCCTGTGGCCAGGCGCCGGATTCGATCTGGCGGATTTCATCGCGGATGGCGATCATCGCGTCGATGAAGCGGTCGATCTCGAACAGCGTTTCGCTTTCGGTCGGCTCCACCATCAGCGTGTTGGGCACGGGGAAGGAGAGCGTGGGGGCGTGGAAGCCGTAGTCGATCAGGCGCTTGGCCACGTCCTCGGCCATCACGCCGCTGGTGTCCTTGAGGCCACGCAGGTCCAGGATGCACTCGTGCGCCACATGGCCGTTGGCCGATGCGTACAGAGTGGGGTAATGGTCCTTGAGGCGCGCGCTGATGTAGTTGGCCGAGAGGATGGCGGCTTCCGTTGCAGCCTGCAGGCCTTCGGCGCCCATCATGCGGCAGTACATCCAGCTGATGGGCAGCACGGCGGCATTGCCCAGGGGCGCAGCCGACACCGCACCCACGCCACCGGCCACGCCGGCCGTGGCATGGCCCGGCAGGTAGGGCACGAGGTCTTCCACCACACAGACGGGGCCCACGCCGGGGCCGCCACCGCCGTGCGGGATGCAGAAGGTCTTGTGCAGGTTGAGGTGGCTCACGTCGCCGCCGAATTCGCCGGGGGCGGCCACGCCGACCATGGCATTCATGTTGGCGCCGTCCACATAGACGCGGCCGCCGTGGCGGTGCACCAGCGCGCACAGTTCCTTGACCTGGGTCTCGAACACACCGTGGGTGCTGGGGTAGGTGATCATCACGCAGGCCAGGTGCGCGCTGTACTGCTTGCACTTGGCTTCCAGGTCGGCCATGTCCACATTGCCGTTATCGTCGCACTTGGTCACGACCACCTGCATGCCCGCCATCTGGGCGCTGGCCGGGTTGGTGCCGTGCGCGCTGGCCGGGATCAGGCAGATATGGCGGTGGCTGCCGCCTTGGGCCTCATGGTAGGCCTTGATGGCCAGCAGGCCGGCGTATTCGCCCTGGCTGCCCGCGTTGGGCTGCAGGCTGATGCCGGCGTAGCCGGTGGCCTGGCAGAGCCAGGCGCGCAGCTGCTCGTCCAGTTCCTTGTAGCCTTGCAATTGGTCTGCCGGGGCAAACGGGTGCACGTTGGCGAACTCGGGCCAGGTGATGGGGATCATCTCGCTGGTGGCGTTGAGCTTCATGGTGCAGGAGCCCAGCGGGATCATGCTGCGGTCCAGCGCCAGGTCCTTGTCGGACAGCTGGCGGATGTAGCGCAGCATGCCGGTCTCAGAGTGGTGGGTGTTGAACACCGGGTGCGTGAGGTAGCTGCTGGTGCGGCGCAGCTCGGCCGGGATCAGCGGCTCCACGCCTTTCTCGAACGCGTCAAACGTGGGCAGGGCCTGGCCATCCTTGGCGAAGATCTTCCACAGCAGCTCGATGTCGGTGCGCGTGGTGGTCTCGTCGAGCGAGATGCACAGGTAGTTTTCGCAGTAAATCCGCAGGTTGGCGCCCATGGATACTGCGCGAGCAGCTATGGATTGGGTAGCGCCATCGGTTTTCAGCGAGAGGGTATCGAACGTGGCTTGCGGGCGCACGGGCGCGCCGAGTTGCTCCAGCCCCTTGGCCAGGATGGCCGTGTAGCTGGCCACGCGCCGGGCAATGCGCTGCAGGCCCTCGGGACCGTGGTACACCGCGTACATGCTGGAGATCACGGCCGGCAGCACCTGGGCCGTGCAGATGTTGGAGGTGGCCTTTTCGCGGCGGATGTGCTGCTCGCGCGTCTGCAGCGCCAGGCGGTAGGCGGGCTTGCCGTGCGCGTCCACGCTGACGCCCACCAGGCGGCCTGGAAGGCTGCGTTTGAAGTCGTCGCGGCAGGCCATGTAGGCGGCGTGCGGGCCGCCGGCGCCCATGGGCATGCCAAAGCGTTGCGTGGTGCCCACCACGATGTCGGCGCCCCATTCTCCGGGCGGCGTGATCAGCGTGAGGGCCAGCAGGTCGGCGGCTGCGATGAAGGCGGCCTGTTTGCCATGAACCTTTTCCACATCGGCGCGCAGGTCGTCGATGCGGCCGCTGGTGGCGGGGTACTGGGCCAGCACGGCGAAGTAGTCGCCGTCCAGCAGGGTGTTCCAATGCTCGGCGGAGTTGGCGAGCACGACTTCGATGCCCAGCGGCCGGGCGCGGGTCTGGATCACCTCGATGGTCTGCGGGTGCGCGTCACCAGCCACCACAAACACATTGCTCTTGCTCTTGACCGAGCGCTTGGCCAGCGTCATGGCTTCGGCGGCGGCCGTGGCCTCGTCGAGCATCGATGCGTTGGCGATCGGCATGGCCGTGAGGTCGCACACCATGGTCTGGAAATTGACCAGGGCTTCCATGCGGCCTTGCGAAATCTCCGCCTGGTAAGGCGTGTAGGCCGTGTACCAGGCGGGGTTTTCCAGGATGTTGCGCAGGATGACACCGGGAATGTGTGTGTCGTAGTAGCCCTGGCCGATGAAGCTCTTCAAGACCTTGTTTTTGGATGCAATCGCCTTAAGTTCGGCCAGCGCAGCGCTTTCCATGACCGGCAGCGGCAGGTCCATGGCGCGGCTGCGGGCGATGGAGCGCGGCACGATGGAGTCGATGAGGGCGCGGCGCGAGGCCTCGCCGATCACCGACAGCATGTGCGCTTCGTCGGCCGCGTCGATACCGATGTGGCGGGGCAGGAATTCGGTGGCGTTTTCAAGCGCGCCGAGCGGCAGGGCGGATTGCATCAACATGGGGCAGTCTCGAAGAAGGAAACAGGGTCAGGCGTTCTTGGCGAACTCGGTGTAGTCGGTTTCGCTGAGCAACGCGTCGAGCTGGCTGGCATCGCTGAGCTTGACCTTGAAGAACCAGCCGGTATTGAGCGGGTCGGAATTGGCCAGCGAAGGGTCGGCACGCAGGGCCTCGTTCACTTCGACGATCTCGCCCGAGACTGGCATGTACACATCGGCTGCGGCCTTGACCGACTCGACCACGCCCGCCACGTCGCCCTGGGCAAACGTGGTGCCCACGGCGGGCAGGTCGACGAACACCACATCGCCCAGGGCATCCTGGGCATGCACGGTGATACCCACCACGGCCGAGTTCGCGTCGGCGGCGTTGATCCATTCGTGGTCTTTGGAGAATTTGACGGTCATGGGAAAGCTCCTCAAGCAGCTAGAAGATAAAAAAGAAAGGAATCTGCAATGTAGCGGGCGCAGGCGCGGTTGGGGTGCCGCGCCGCGCAAAATTAGCCGCGGTAGTAATTGGCGGGCACAAACGGCATGGCGCGCACTTCCATGGGCACGGCCTTGCCGCGCACCATGGCGTTCACCCGCGTGCCGATGGCGGCAAAGGCGGGGGCCACATAGCCCATGGCCACGGGTTCGTTCACCGTGGGGCCCAGCAGGCCGCTGGTCACTTCGCCAATCTTCTGGCCGTCGGCGCTCTGCAATTCGGTGTGCTCGCGCACGGGAACGCGCTCCAGCGCGACCAGACCGACGCGCTTGCGCGCGAGGCTGGCGGGGTTGTCGAGCTGCGCCAGCACCTTGTCGGCCCCAGGGAAGCCGCCCGCGCGCGCGCCGCCGGTGCGGCGCACCTTCTGGATGGCCCAGTTCAGGCTGGCTTCGGGGGGTGTGGTGGTGGTGTCGAGGTCGTTGCCGTACAGGCACAGGCCCGCTTCCAGGCGCAGCGAGTTGCGCGCGCCCAGGCCGATGGGTTTCACTTCGGGCTGGGCCAGCAGGGCGCGTGCCAGGGTCTCGGCCTGTGCGGCGGGCACCGAGATCTCGAAGCCGTCTTCGCCCGTGTAGCCGCTGCGGGTCACGAAGCAGTCGCAGCCTGCGATGGAAAAATCGCCACCCGTCATGAACACCAGCTTTTCAATGCCCGGGGCCAGGCGTGACAGGGCGGTGACGGCCTGGGGACCCTGCAGCGCCAGGAGCGCGTGGTCGGGCATGGGCACCACGTCGCAGCGCCGGCCGATGCGGGCCTGGATGTGGGCCATGTCACCCACCTTGCAGGCACCGTTGACGATGACAAAGAGTTCGTTGTCGGCCACGCGGAAGAACATCAGGTCGTCGATGATGCCGCCCTCGTCATTGAGCAACAGGCCGTAGCGCTGCTTGCCCACGGGCAGGTCGATTACATCGACGGGCACCAGGCTCTCGAACGCGGCGGCGGCATCGGGGCCGACCAGCTTGAGCTGGCCCATGTGCGATACATCGAACAGCCCTGCGGCCTGGCGCGTGTGCAGGTGCTCAGCCATGAGGCCTGCAGGGTACTGCACGGGCATGGAATAACCGGCAAACGGCACCATGCGGGCGCCCAGTTCAATGTGCAGGGCGTTCAGGGGCGTGATGAGCAGGGCGGCGGCAGGTGTGGACATAAGAGCTCCAGGGCAAATGGGGGCCGTGGCACGAATGCCACGCGATTTGCCCTGCTGTCCGCTTTACCTGAGAGATTCACCGCGGCGCCCTGGCTGGCCGCGCGGCTTGCTCCTTCGGTGGATGGCCTGCACCTGCAGTGCGGACATCTCTCTCCAGCAAGGGAACGCCCGCATCGCTGCGGGCGCTTGCCAGTCCTTTTGCCTGAGCGTTCGGCTGCTGCCTGCGCCTTCGGCGGTGCCGCGCTGCCGTGCATGAAGCGACGGCGGGGCACTCTCTCCTGACGGGGGGATTCTAACTACTTTGCGTACACCAGGTCCCGAAAACTCAGCGACAGCTGCGGCACATAGGTAATGACGAGCAGGCACGCCAGGATCACGAGCACGAACGGCACCAGGTGCCCCACGATGCGGTCCAGCGAGATGCGCGCCACCGTACACGCGGCAAACAGGTTCACACCAAAGGGCGGTGTGATCATGCCCATGGCCAGGTTCACCACCATGATCAGGCCGAAGTGCACCGGGTCCACGCCGAAGTGCAGGGCCACGGGCGCCAGGATGGGCGCCAGCACGATGATGGCCGCGCTGGTCTCGATGAACATGCCAATGAAGAACAGCGCCGCATTCACGCCCAGCAGGAACAGGGCAGGGGATTGCAGCACCGCCTCCAGCCAGCGGCCGATGGCATCGGGCACGCCCGCGCGGGTGATGAGGAAGGCAAACAGCCCGGCGTTGGCAATGATGAACATGATCACCGCTGACGAGAGGGCCGACTTGCGCAGGATGGCGAACAGGTCCACCAGGCGAATCTCGCGGTAGATCACCACACCCACCACCAGCGCATAGAACACGGCCACGGCCGAGGCCTCTGTGGGGGTGAATACGCCGCCGTAGATGCCGCCCAGGATGATCACCGGCATCAGCAGCGCCCAGCCGGCCTGCAGCGTGGCACGGCCGATGGGCATGCGGCCATCGCCATCGTTCTTGCCCCAGCCCTTGTATTTGCAGTAGACCCACACGAACAGCATCAGCGCGCCACTGATCAGCAGTCCCGGGCCAAAGCCGGCGATGAACAGCTCGCCAATCGACACCTCGGCACTCACGCCGTACAGGATGAGCGGGATGGAAGGCGGGATGATCACGCCCAGTTCGGCGCTGGTGGCCTGCAAGGCCGCTGCGTAGCTGGTGGGGTAGCCATGCTTGATGAGCGCCGGGACCAGGATGGCGCCGATGGCGAACGTGGTGGCCACCGACGAGCCCGACACCGCCGCGAAGATCATGCAGGTGAGCACGCAGGTCATGGGCAGGCCGCCCTGCACGCCGCCGACGATGCTCTTGGCAAACTCGACCAGGCGGCGCGAGATGCCGCCGGTTTCCATGAGGTTGCCCGCGAGGATGAAGAAGGGAATGGCGGCCAGCGGAAACTTGTTGATCGAGGCGAACATTTCCTTCACCGAGATCAGCATGTTGGCGTTCGCAACCTGTATGCCCAGGATGGACGCAAGGCCGATGGAAACGGCCACGGAAACGGTGAGTGCAAAGCACAGCACCATGGTGGAAATCATGGTGGCGGTCATTGCGCTGTCTCCAGTTCCATGCGCAGGGGGGCGATGAGGTTGCCGATGATGCCGACGACGCAAAAGAGGCCGCCCACCGGCATGGCCAGATAGGCCCAGAACATCGAAACCGACTCCAGCCCCGCCATGCTCTGCACGCCGCCGCGCTGCGCGTAATCCCAGCCCCACCAGATGATGACGCCGATCAGGGCCAGCGCCGCCAGCGCCACCACCCAGTCGAGCACGCGGCGAATGCGTGGCGGGCTCCAGCGGTAGAGCACATCCACGCTCACCATCGCCCCCTGGCGGAAGGCGGCGGGGATGGCCAGGAACACCATCCAGATCAGGCTGAAACGGATCAGCACCTCGGTCCATTCTGCGGGCTGCTCGAATATGAAGCGCATCAGAATCTGGAACATGCCCAGCGCCGAGGCCACAGCCAGCATGGCGCAGGCGGCCAGCATGGCGCTGAACGTGGTCCAGCGCTCAAAGGTCAGAAAAGCATTTTTCATGAATGAAAACGCCCGCTGGCGCAATACCGGCGGGCGCTGATAGCTAGTGAAAATAGAGCGACAAGAAGATTATTTGTAATCGCGGATCTTGTCGAGCGCGGCCTTGCCAAACTGCTTTTCAAACTCGGCATTGACAGGGGCCAGCGTCGCCACGAACTTGGCCTTGTCGATGGTGTCGATCACTGTCATGCCCTTGGCGCGCAGGTCGGCCACGCCCTTGGCATCGTCTTCGTCCACGCGCGCCCGGTTGGCCTTGGTGCCTTCCTTGGCGGCATCCAGAAAGGCCTGCTTGTCGGCCGCGCTGAGCTTGTCGAAAGCCGCCTTGTTCATCACGAAGATGCAGGGCGAATACACATGGCCGGTGAGCGTGAGGTGCTTTTGCACCTGGTCGAACTTGGCCGAGATGATGACGGGCAACGGGTTTTCCTGCCCGTCCACGGTGCCTTGCTGCAGGGCCGTGAACACCTCGGGGAACGCCATGGGCGTGGTGATGATGCCAAAGCCCTTGTAGGCGGCGATGTGCACCGGGTTCTCCATGGTACGCATCTTCAGGCCCTTGAGGTCGCCGGGCTCCTTCACGTCGCGCTTGCTGTTGGTCATGTGGCGAAAGCCGTTTTCGGCCCAGGCCAGTGCCTTGAAGCCCTTGGCGTCGAACTTGGTCAGCAGGTCTTGCCCGATGGGGCCGTCGAGCACGGCGCGGGCATGGGCCTTGTCGCGAAACAGGAAGGGGACGTCCAGGATCTTGGTCTCGGGGACAAAGTTGGGCACCGGGCCGGTGGAACTGAAGGCCAGTTCCTGCGTGCCCAGCTGCACGGCTTCAATCGACTCGCGCTCGCCGCCCAGGGCGCCGTTGTAGAAGGTCTGCACCTTGTAGCGGCCGCCCGTGCGCTTTTCCACTTCTTTGGCGAAGGTGTCGATGGCCACGCCCTGGTGCGAGTTCTGCGCCACCGAAATGCTGATGCGCATGGTGGTCTGCGCGGCGGCGCTGGCCATGAAGCCAAGGGCAAGGCCGAGGCCAACGACGAGTCGGGTCAATTGCATGGTGTCTCCTGAAAGGGAAATGTTGGCGTGCTGCTTGCGCTGCAGGTTGCGGCGCAGACAAGCGCTGCAACCTGCCAAAAATTATGGCGCTGCAACACGCGGCTGGGCATCGGGGTTTGTGCGGGGCAGCGTGCTGATCAGCGGTGCGCGAGGCGGATGGCAGGGCGCCGGGGTCGCGTGCGCGACAGTGCCGCGCGGCTGGGCTTGGGGGGAAGATGCTTGCCAAGTGCCCCGTGCGGGCGGTAACCCGCCGGGGCCTTGTCAGTTTGTGCACTCCGGTAAGAGCGCCTTGATGCAAACAAGTATGCCGCCGGGGTGGTGGATGGTTCTTCTGAATTTGCGATGATTTTGGAAATATGCAGAAAAATATTCTGCAAAATTTAAATCCAAAGAATAATGAGATGCATGGACCGTCTTGATAGAAAAATTCTCTCCGTTTTGCAGGTCAACGCCCGCGCCAGCCTGCAGGAGATCGGACAGGCCGTGGGCCTGAGCCCCTCGCCATGCTGGGGGCGCATCAAAAAAATGGAGGAGGCCGGTGTGATCGAGGGCTACACCGTGCGCCTCAATCCGCGCGCGCTCGATCTGTCCGACACGGTGCTGGTGATGGTCACGCTCGACAGCCATTCCGACAACACGCTGGAAAAGTTTGGCGAAACCCTGGCCAGCATTCCCGAGGTGATCGAGGCACACCTGGTGTCGGGTGACTACGACTACCTGCTGCGCGTGGTGGTGAAAGACACGCGCGACTACGAGCGCCTGCTGCGCGAGAAGCTCTACAAGATCAAGGGCATACGCCACAGCCGCTCCAGCTTTGTGCTGCGCACGCTGAAGAAGGCGGATCTGCCGCTGGGGGTGTAGTGGCGGTGGTCCATAAAAATAGCTGCCAGCGCTCTTTGGATAAGCGCTGAAAGCTATCAATTCAGTAGTTAATGCCGGGGGGTACCTCAAAGGCTGTCGACAATGCCGCCTTCCACGCGCAGCGCTGCACCCGTGGTAGCCGAGGACAGTGGCGAGGCCACGTAGGCCACCATGTTGGCCACTTCTTCCAGCTGCGCCGCGCGGCCGATGATGGATGAAGGGCGGTTGTGCTTGACGAAAGCCACGCCGGCTTCTTCCAGTGTCTGGCCGGGCGCGGCGGTGGCCATCAGCATCTGGGCTGCGCCTTCAGAGAGTGTGGGGCCGGGCAGTACGCTGTTGACTGTGACGCCGGTGCCTGCGGCCATCTTGGCCAGGCCCCGCGCCAGGCCCAGCATGGCGGTTTTGCTGGTGCCGTAATGCACCATGTCGGCCGGGATATTCAGCGCCGATTCCGACGCGATGAACACCACGCGGCCCCAGTTGCGCTCCAGCATCTGCGGCATGTAGGCGCGCGACATGCGCACGCCGGACATGATGTTCACATCCCAGTAACGCTGCCAGTCGTCGTCGCCAATCTCCAGGAACGGCGTGGTGCCGTAGATGCCCAGGTTGTTGATGAGGATGTCGCAGCGCGGCGCCTGGGTTGCCAGCTGCCGGCAGCCCTCGGCGGTGCCCAGGTCGGCGGCCACGCCCTGCGCGCTGGCGCCGGGGGCATGGGTCCGAACGGCGGCGACGGCCTGGTCCACCGCCTCCTGCTTGCGGCCATTGACGACCACAGCAGCCCCCGCCTGCGCCAGCGACTTGGCGATGGCCAGCCCGATTCCGACGGTGGAGCCCGTGACGACAGCGGTTTTGCCGCGCAGATCGATGGAGAGCATGGGAGCCTTTCTGGGGAGGTGTTGCAAGACTGGATTGCCGTGAAGCACGCCGCGTGGATGGAGGACTTAGCCCAGCAGCAGCGCGTCGTCGGCCAGCTTTTCGCCGCGCACCTTCTCGAACATGTGCAGCAGATCGGGCACATCGAGGCGCTGGCGTTCTTCGCCCGACACATCCAGCACCACCTGGCCCTGGTGCAGCATCACGGTGCGCTCGCCCACGTCCAGGGCCTGGCGCATGCTGTGCGTGACCATCATGGTGGTCAGCTTGCTCTCGGCCACGATGCGCTCGGTCAGGCGCAGCACGAAGTCGGCCGTGCGTGGGTCGAGCGCTGCGGTGTGCTCGTCCAGCAGCAGGATGCGCGACGGTTGCAGCGCCGCCATCAGCAGGCTCACCGCCTGGCGCTGACCGCCCGAAAGCAGGCCGATGCGGTCGGTGAGGCGGTTTTCCAGCCCCAGGCCCAGCGTGGCCAGGCGCTCGCGAAAGCCCTCGCGCATGGATGCCTTGACGGCGCGGCCAAGGCCCCGGAAGGTGCCACGGCGCTGCGCCAGCGCCAGGTTTTCCTCGATGGTGAGGTCTTCGCAGGTGCCGGCCATCGGGTCCTGGAACACGCGGGCCACGCGCTCGGCGCGGGCCCACACGGGCATGCGCGTGACATCCACGCCGTCGATGGCGATGCGGCCGCTGTCCACCGACTGGTCGCCCGAGATGGCGTTGAGAAAAGTGGATTTGCCGGCGCCGTTGGAGCCGATGACGGTGACGAACTGGCCGGCTGGAATGTCCAGCGACATGCCACGCAGTGCGCGCGTTTCGATCGGCGTGCCGGGGTTGAAGGTGATTTCGAGGTGTTGGGCGCTCAGCATGGGGCTCTTTCGGTGCGCGGGTTCAGGACGGCTTGCGCTTGGCAAATTTGCGCTTGAGCTGCGGGATCACCAGCGCCACGGCCACCAGAACGGCGGTGACCAGGTTCAGATCCTGCGCCTTGAGGCCGATGAAGTCGCTGTTGAGTGCCAGCGCAATGAAGAAGCGGTAGGCAATGGCGCCGATGACCACGGCCAGCGTGGCATAGGCCAGGCGGCGCGAGGGCAGGATGCTCTCGCCCACGATAACTGCAGCCAGGCCGATGACGATGGTGCCGATGCCCATGGAGATGTCCGAGCCGCCCTGCGTCTGCGCAAACAGCGCGCCGGCCAGGCCCACCAGGCCGTTGGAAACCGCCATGCCCAGCAGCAGCATGGCGCCGGTGTTCACGCCCTGGGCGCGGGCCATGCGGGCGTTGGAGCCGGTGGCGCGGATGGCCAGGCCCCGTTCGGTGGCAAAAAACCAGTCGAGCAGCAGCTTGGCGGCCAGCACGATGACGACGAGGATCAGCGGGCGCGCAATGTAGTCTTCCATGCCTTCGGGCTGCAGCAGCACGAACAGCGTGGGGTCATTGATGAGGGGCACATTGGGCCCGCCCATGATGCGCAGGTTGATCGAATACAGCGCAATCATCATCAGGATGCTGGCCAGCAGGTCCATGATCTTGAGCCTGACGTTGAGCCAGCCGGTGATCAGGCCTGCCACTGCGCCTGCTGCGGTGGCGGCCAGCGTGGCAAGCCAGGCGTTGGTGCCGGTGGAGATCAGAATGGCGCAGACGGCGCCGCCCAGCGGGAAGCTGCCATCCACCGTGAGGTCGGGAAAGCGCAGCAGCCGGAACGAGACGAAAACGCCCAGCGCCACCAGGCTGAAGATCAGGCCGATTTCAACGGCGCCGAGCAGGGAAAAGAAGGACATGGTGCAGCAGGACGATACGAGTCAAAAAACAAGGCAGGAGCCACGCGAGGCATGGCTCCTGCCGGAGAGGGCGGGCCTGGATGCCCAACCCTGCAGAGGTGGTGCGTTTACTGCACGACCTGCGCGGCCGACTTGACCAGCGCGTCAGACAGCTTCGCGCCCTGCTTTTCGGCAGCGCCGGGGTTCACGAACAGTTCCATCTTGGTGCTGATCTCGGGCTTGATGTCGCCGGGCTTCTCGCCCTTGAGAATGCGCGCCACCATGCGGCCGGTCTGCTCGCCCAGGTCACGGTAGTTGATGCCGAAGGCGGCGATGGCGCCGCGCTTGACGCTGTCGGTGTCCGACGCCACCAGCGGGATCTTGGCCTCCTGGCCCACCTTCACCAGCGCCTCGTAGGCCGACACCACGTTGTTGTCGGTGCTGGTGTAGATCACATCGACCTTGCCGATCAGGCTGCGCGCGGCGCTGCTCACGTCCACCGAGCGGGGCGCTGCGGCCTCGACCAGCGTCATGCCCAGCTTGGGCAGCAGGGCCTGCAGCTGCTTGACCACGACGACCGAGTTGGCTTCGCCAGGGTTGTAGACCACGCCCACGCGCTTGGCACCGGGAACCACCTGCTTGACCAGGTCCATCTGCTTGTCCAGCGCCAGCAAGTCGGACACGCCGGTCACGTTGTTGTGCGAGGGCTCCCAGTTTTTCACCAGCTTGGCGGCCACGGGGTCGGTCACGGCGGAGAACACGACGGGAACCGTCTTGGTCGAGGCAATCACGGCCTGGGCCGAGGGCGTGGCAATCGCCACGATGGCGTCGGGCTTGTCACCCACGAATTTGCGGGCGATCTGTGCAGCCGTGCCGGTGTTGCCCTGGGCGCTTTGGTATTGCCATTTGAGGTTCTTGCCGGCTTCAAAGCCCGCTTCCTTGAGGGCCGCCTGCACGCCGTCGCGCACGGAGTCGAGGGCGGGGTGTTCGACGATGGCGGTCACTGCTACGGATTTTTGCTGGGCGTGAGCGGGTGCGATCACCGCCATGGCCAAGGCCAGGGCGCCCAGAGGTGCCCAAGATATTTGCTTCATTTCCATCACCAACCTGTGTTTCGTTATCCTGTGATTGCAAAGAAGCCCTGGCGCAGGAGGGGCGCAGAGCTTCGCAGGGAGTCTACTGCAGCCTGCGGGGCGGCGGTGCAGTGGGTTGCTTGCCGGGGGCGAGGGGCCGTTCCATCCGTTGTGCCGCTCCCTGGCGGTGGGCAATGTGCACTGCGGCGCCGTCGCCTGTGCCCCGAACCCGCGGATCAGCGCATGCCGCCTGAGCGGTGGCCGCGGCTGCGCGAGACGGCCCAACCCAGCAGGAGCAATACCACCAGAGCGCCTGCGGCCAAGCCCGCGCGGGCCAGCAGCAACAGTTTGTTGTCCTGGGCGTTGCCGCGCAATTGCGCGACCTGGCTCTCTGTGACACGCGCGTTGGGGTTGCCATATTCCTTGAGCAGGTAATTGCCCGGCGTGGCGATTTGCGGGTCGCTCAGTTCGCGCGCAAAGGCCGGCATGATGGTGTCGCGACCATGCCGGGGCACGCCTTGCAGGATGGCCAGCACGAGGTTGTTGGTGTTGCTGCGCCCCAGCGTGCCGCTGTTTTTTTGCAGCATGTGCTGGCATGGCTCGGTCGACGAGTGCTGTACAGCACAACGCGCATAAAAAAGGGCCTGCAGCGCAGACCCTTCAAGCACAAGTTGCTATGGTTTTTACATGCCCGAGTAGTTGGGGCCGCCGCCGCCTTCGGGGGTGACCCAGACGATGTTCTGCGTCGGGTCCTTGATGTCGCAGGTTTTGCAGTGCACGCAGTTTTGCGCATTGATCTGCAGGCGCTGCGCGCTGCCGCCCTTGGCTTCGTCGGGCACAAACTCGTACACGCCAGCCGGGCAGTAGCGGGCTTCGGGGCCGGCGTATCGGGCCAGGTTGATGTTCACCGGCACGCTCGCATCCTTGAGCGTCAGGTGCGCCGGCTGGTTCTCGGCGTGGTTGGTGTTGCTCACGAACACGCTGGAGAGGCGGTCGAAGGTGATCTTGCCATCGGGCTTGGGATAGACGATGGGCTTGCACTCGGCCGCAGGCTTCAGATAGGCGTGGTCGGGCTTGTCGCGGTGCAGCGTCCATGGGATGTGGCCCTTGAGCGCGAACTGCTCGATACCGTTCATCACCGTGGCCACTGTCAGTCCCTTCTTGAACCAGGCCTTGAAGTTGCGCGCCTTGTTCAGTTCGGTGTAGAGCCAGCTGGCCTCGAAGGCTTTGGGGTAGGCGGTGAGTTCGTCGTGCTGGCGTCCGCCGGTGATGGCGTCGTAGGCCGCCTCGGCGGCCAGCATGCCGGTCTTGATGGCGGCGTGGCTGCCCTTGATGCGGCTGACGTTGAGGTAACCGGCATCGCAGCCCACCAGTGCACCGCCCGGGAACACGGTCTTGGGCAGGCTCATCAGGCCGCCGGCCGTGATGGCGCGCGCGCCGTAGCTGATGCGCTTGGCAGGCTTGATGCCCTTGGCTTCGTCGCCCTCCAGGTAGTAACGGATGTTGGCGTGCGTCTTCCAGCGCTGGAATTCCTCGAACGGGCTCAGATACGGGTTGGCGTAGTCCAGGCCGGTGATGAAGCCCAGCGTGACCTTGTTGTCCTCCATGTGGTACAGGAAGGCGCCGCCATAGGTGTTGTTGTCCATGGGCCAGCCGGCGGTGTGCAGCACGAAGCCGGGCTGGTGGCGGGCGGGGTCGATTTCCCACAGTTCCTTGATGCCCAGGCCGTAGGTCTGCGGATCGCTTTCCGCATCGAGCTGGAAGCGGGCAATGACCTGCTTGCCCAGATGGCCGCGCGCGCCCTCGGCGAAGATGGTGTATTTTGCGTGCAGCTCCATGCCGAGCTGGAAGTCGCCCGTGGGCTCGCCTTCCTTGCTCACGCCCATGTTGCCGGTGGCCACGCCCCGTACCGCAGGTACGCCCCCATTCTCGGTGCCGTCCGTGTAGAGCACTTCCGCAGCGGCAAAGCCGGGGAAGATTTCCACGCCCAGGTTCTCGGCCTGCTGTGCCAGCCAGCGCGTGACGTTGCCGAGGCTGACGATGTAGTTGCCATGGTTCTGAAAGCAGCCCGGCAGCAGGAAGTTGGGGGTGCGGAATGACGATTTCTCACCCAGGAACACCATGGCGTCATCGGTGACGGGCTGGTTCAGCGGGGCGCCCTTTTCCTTCCAGTCGGGGATCAGTTCGCTGAGCGCCTTGGGGTCCATGATGGCGCCCGAGAGGATGTGCGCGCCGGGCTCGGAGCCTTTTTCGAGCACCACGACCGATACGTCCTGGCCCTTTTCGGCGGCGAGCTGCTTGAGCCGGATGGCAGTGGACAGGCCAGCGGGGCCGCCACCCACCACGACCACGTCGTATTCCATGGCTTCGCGGGGACCATACTGGGCAAGGATTTCCTGGTTTGTCATCGGTGTCTCGTCGGGCATTTGATAATGAAAGAATGTTCTACAGGCCGTGCCGCATGGCACTGCCTGGCCAGCGGCTGATTGTATTCATGCGAACACGCACAATCGGACGCGCATATTTCCTCTGTTTCTGATTTGTGGAGAAACTCTCAATGGCTTACAGCATCGATTTGTCCGGCCGCGTGGCCCTGGTGACGGGCGCATCCAGCGGCCTGGGGGCCCAGTTTGCGCGCACCCTGGCCCGTGCGGGCGCCGGTGTGGTGCTGGCCAGCCGCCGGCTGGAAAAGCTCAAGGAACTGCGCGCCCGCATCGAAGGCGAAGGGGGCGACGCCCATGTGGTCGAGCTCGATGTGACCGACCACGACTCCATCAAGGCCGCCGTGGCCCATGCCGAGACGGAAATGGGCTCCATCGACATCCTGGTCAACAACTCGGGTGTGAGCACCACGCAGCGCATCCAGGATGTGACGCCTGAAGATTACGATTTCATCTTCGACACCAACGTCAAGGGCGCTTTCTTCGTGGCGCAAGAGGTGGGCAAGCGCATGCTGGCGCGCTCGCGCGGCGCGGCGCCGGGCAGCTTCACGGGCGGGCGCATCATCAACATCGCCTCGATGGCCGGGCTCAAGGTGCTGCCGCAGATTGGCGCCTACAGCATGAGCAAGGCCGCCGTGGTGCAGATGACCCGTGCCATGGCGCTGGAGTGGGGGCGCTTCGGCATCAACGTGAACGCCATCTGCCCGGGCTACATCGACACCGAGCTCAACCACCACCATTGGGACACCGAGCAGGGCCAGAAACTCATCGCCATGCTGCCGCGCAAGCGCGTGGGGCAGCCGCAGGACCTGGATGCCCTCATCGTGATGCTGGCCAGCGACCAGAGCCACTTTGTCAATGGTGCGGTGATTGCGGCCGATGACGGCTTTGCGGTGTGACGATTGAAATCCCCGAGGCCAGGAAGCTGGCTTTTTGAGATGCGCGCTCCCGTGCGCCGGGGTGACATGGATGCCATGGGCCAGCCCGTGATTGCTGGCGGAGCAATCGATGTGTTCTCCCATTCATCGGTCAATCGACCGCGTCCAGTGGTGTGAGCGCGCGGCGAGCTTGCCATCTTTGTCCGCTACCGCGCACGATCACCAGCGTTGAGATGATCCCAGGCACAGTGACCGCGTGGAGTGGGTCGGACGGATCGCCGCCAGCACCGGTCACGACACCAGAGACGGCTTGGCTTCAGCGCGGAAGGCTTTGGCGAACAATCTCCGCAAAATACCTTGCCCCAATGGGCAGCACTGCGTCATTGAAGTCGTATTGGGAATTGTGCAGAGGCACTCCGCCCGGTGCGCCTGCGGCGCCATTGCCGATGAACACGAAGGCGCCAGGGACGACTTTCAGGAAGGCACCGAAGTCTTCCGAGATCATCATGGGGGCGACATTTCCTTCCACGTGGTCTGGCCCCACCACGGATTGGGCCGCCTGGATGGCTACTGGTGTGCACTGCGGCCAGTTCACTGTGGGAACGAACTCGTGGCTGTACTCGACATCGCAAGTTGCCCCATGTGCCTGGGCGATGCCTTGGCAGATCTCGCGCATGCGGCGCTCCAGCAGAGCCTGAACCTGGGGTGAATAGCTGCGCGTGTCACCCTTGATTTCCACATGCGTGGGCAGCGCGTTGCGAATGCCGTCGCTGTGGATTTCGGTGCACGAAACTACGGCGGGGTCGCTGGGATCGACCGAGCGGGCCACGATGGTCTGAAGCGCCAGGATGATCTCTGCAGCGACCACCAGGGGATCGATGGCCATGTGTGGCCTCGCAGCATGGCCGCCTCGGCCCGTGATGCGGATCACAAAGTTGTCCTCGCTGGCCATGATGCCGCCCTCACGTGTGGCGATGTGCCCGACGGGCATTCCTGGGATGTTGTGGGCGCCATAGATCGCGTCCACCGGGAAGCGCTCGAACAGCCCGTCCCGGATCATGGCGTTCGCCCCGCGGCCATGTTCTTCGGCGGGCTGGAAGATGAAGCGGACGGTGCCATTGAAATCGCGGCTCTTTGTGAGAATCTGCGCCGCGCCCAACAGCATGGCCATGTGCCCGTCATGACCGCATCCATGCATGCACCCGGCGTTGCGCGAGATGTGCGCCCGCCCTTCGGCCGTCTCGGTCATGGCCAAGGCATCCATATCGGCACGCAGGCCAATCACACCCTGACCATCGCCCACCGACAAACTGGCAACGAGTCCGGTGCCACCGATGCCGCTGTGCACCTGAAGACCCATCAACTCCAGAGCCTTGGCCACGAAACCCGCTGTCTTGTGCTCGTTGAATCCGGTCTCCGGAAACTGGTGCAGCTGGTGCCGCCAGTTAACCATCTGTGTTCCCACGCCACTGTCCATGTACATGCGCAGTCTCCTGTTGGGTTGCTAGGGCGCCCGGCGTTTCACTGGGCGGATGGTTGCCACGATGACTGGCGTTGAAGCACGGCCTCGGCACTTTCCCCCGTTCGCAGCGCGTACTCTCCGGGTGCCGTGGCACCCTCCGTGCTGACAATGAGGACGCGCGACTCCGTGGTAAGACCCACTTGGGCCGACTGGTGGGGGTCAGCCCTCAATGCCTGCAGCGCGGCCAGTCCGGCGACGCCTGACTCGCCCGCGACGATGGGGATGTCACGGCCACTGCCTTGGGCCAACGTACGCATGGCGTCCAATGCTTGCCCGTCCTCAATCGTCAGGAAGGCGTCGATCGATGGCTGCAGGAAGCGCCATGCGAGGGGCGAGGTTTCTCCGCAGGCCAGGCCCGCCATCACGGAATCAACCGAACCCGTGGCTCGGGCCGGACGCCCTTCGATGGCGCTCTGTTGCAGGCAATCGGCCTGGGCCGGCTCGACGACGATGAAGCAAGGCCGCTGCTCGCCGTGAAATTCCCACCAGTAGCTTGCCAGCCCGGCAGCCATTCCACCGACACCCCCTTGCAAGAAGACGTGGGTGAAAGCGCCCGCCTCGCCAGAGCGTCCTCCCGCCTGCTCAATGATCTCTTCCGCGATCGTTCCGTAGCCTTGCATCACGTCGCGTGGAATCTCCTCATAGCCTTCATAGGATGTGTCCGAGATCACTTGCCAGCCGTTGACTTTGGCGAGGCGCGCCGCCTCTGCCACAGATTCGTCGTAATTGCCCGCAATGCGCACAATCTGCGCCCCGTAGATGGCGATGGCTTGCTCGCGCTCTTCGCTTACCTTGGCATGCAACACGATCACGCAACGGCAACCAGCGTCCCGGGCTGCAGCGGCCAGAGCGCGGCCATGGTTGCCATCCGTGGCACTGATTACCGTGTAGTCCTGGAGATCTTTGGCGTACCGTCCTGCCAGGATGGCCGCTGGTTCGAAGTCAGGATGCAAGCGCAAGATCTGGCGCACGAGCGCAATGGGTGCTCCCAGCGCCTTGAAGCTTCCCAGTGAAGAGCGCACCGACTCGTCCTTGACTCGAATGCGGGCCACTTTGAGGCGTTCTGCCAAGTCTGGCAAGTCATGCAAGGGGGTCGGTTTGCGGCTGATACCGGGCCACGCAGAAAGCCATTGGCGACTTTGATGGGCTTGCGCAATGCTCATGATCGAGAGCAGTTCTGCAGGATAGGACGTTCGGGCAGCACGGGAGTTGAGGATGAGCATGGCGATCTACCGGAGGAAAATACGGGCCTGGTGGGTGGAGGTGCGATGGCGGCTCAATGGGCACCGAGGCAGTCTTGAACAACATCGAGCAAGACCTGCGCACCCAGGATCAGCTGTTCGTCGTCTGTGTGTTCGCGCGGGTTATGGCTGATGCCACCCCTGCTGGGCACAAAGATCATGGCCGAGGGCGCAATGCGGGCCATCATCTGGGCATCGTGCCCCGCTCCCGAGGTCATGCGCATGCTTGACAAGCCGCGGCGCCTTGCGGCCGCTTCGATACGGCCGGCTATGCCAGCGTCGAACACCACGGGCTGGAAGCGCACCAGTGGCTCTGTGTGGATCGTTACACCCTCGCGGTCGGCAACGGCGGCAAGGAAGTCCGCCAGGCGCTGCTCGGCCGCTTGGAGCCGCAATTCATCCGGATCACGCAGATCGACCGTGAAGGTCGCCTTGCGCGGGATGACGTTGATCACGTCGGGCTCGAGACGCAGCGAACCCGTGGTGGCCAGCGTGGTGTCCGGAGCCGCGGCCACGACCCGGTCGCGGAGGTGCGCAATGCAGGCCGCGGCCGCGTAGCCTGCGTCGTGGCGCAGCCGGGTGGGGGTCGTGCCTGCGTGGTTTGCTACCCCGTGGATCGTTACTTTCTGCCAGGAGATTCCTTGAAGGTTCTCCACCACTCCGATGGGCTTGTGCTCTGCTTCAAGCACCGGGCCTTGTTCGATGTGCAGTTCGATGTACTCGTGCGGCATGATGGTTCCCGGCACCATGGTCCCGGCATAGCCGATGCGAGCCAGTTCGTCGCCCAGCCGTGTGCCGTCTATGCCAACGGTGTCCAAGGCCGTCTGTACAGCCATGCCACCTGCATACACCAGTGATCCCATCATGTCAGGCTGGTAGCGCACACCTTCTTCATTGGTGAATGCGCCCACCACAATGGCGCGTGCTGGCAAGGTGCGCGCTTGACGGTAGGCACGCGCTACCGCCAGGCCCGCCAGAACGCCGTAGCACCCATCGAGGGCACCCGCGTTGCGCACGGTGTCGATGTGCGATCCCATCATCAAAGGCTTGGCGTCTCCTTCGGCCGAGGCTGCATGGAGCACTCCAAAGATGTTGCCGACCTGGTCCACCCGTACCTCTAAATCCAGCTCGCGCATCCAGCCTGCCAGCAGGTCGCGGCCGGCTTTCTCCTCGTCGGTCAGGGCGATGCGCGTGCGACCGCCCTGCGCACTGTCCTGGCCAATGGTTCCCAGTTCCTGAAGTTGGGCCAACAGACGCTCCGCATCCAAGGCGAGGTTTGCAGTTGCCACGGTCATTTCCTTGCAAAGGTGGGAATGGGTGAATAATATTTTTCCCTGCTGAATGATTTTTCGAAATTTTGAGTTTTGGATTGAATGTTTTTCACCAATGACCCCATTGACCTGGTGCCCACACGATGAAGCTGGATCACTACGACCGCATCCTTCTGGCCACTTTGCAAGAAGATGGCCGTGTGCCGCAGAGCGAGTTGGGACAACGAGCGCATCTGTCAACGGCCGCAGTCAATCGACGGCTCAAGCTGCTGGAAGGGGCAGGGGTCATCGAGAAGTTCTCGGCCAGCCTCCATCCCAGGTCACTCGGCTATGACCTGACCGTGATCGTGGAGGTGAAAGCAGAGAGCGAGCGAGCGCACCTGCTCGACGAGATGCAGCGCCGCTTTGCGGCTTGCCCACAGGTGCAGCAGTGCTACTACGTGACGGGAGAATGGGATTTTGTGCTCATTTTCCTGGTCCGTTCGATGGACCAGTATGTGGAGCTGACCCGCGAACTGTTTTTTGAATCGGGCAATGTGAAGTCTTTCAATACGCTGGTTGCGATGAACCGGGTGAAGACTGGGTGCACAGTGCCAGTGGACATGGCGTGAGGAAGAAAAACCCTCCTCGCACCATGTGGGTACAACGCCTTCGCCATTTCACACCCTCGGCATCGTGTCCTTTCCCGTAGCGGGCCATGTGCCGGAGTCGCCATGTACCGACCCGAAGGGCCAGGGCCCGGAGATCATTCTGGGTGGATTTTCCGCGGCACAAGGCCATGCCCTTGCCCGACGGAATGCGGGCTATTGCGCTTATGGGTAAATCACTGGTAGCTATCAAATCAGTAGTGATTCCTGCAGGGTCTTATTTCTGCTTGGGCACCCGCCCCATCAGATAGAACTCGGGGTTGGGCTGCATGCCCGCAAAGCTGGCCATGCGGTTGGAGAGGCCAAAGAATGCCGTGATGGCGGCAATGTCCCAGATGTCCTCGTCGTCCAGACCATGGGCGTGCAGGGCGGTGAAGTCGGCGTCTTCCACCTCGTGCGCGCGCTGGCAGACCTTCATTGCGAAGTCGAGCATGGCGCGCTGGCGCGGCGTGATGTCCGCCTTGCGGTGGTTCACGGCCACCTGGTCGGCCACGAAGGGGTTCTTTTCGTAGATGCGCAGGATGGCGCCATGCGCCACCACACAGTACAGGCACTGGTTGGCAGCGCTGGTGGCGGTGACGATCATCTCGCGCTCGCCCTTGGTCAGGCGGCCTTCTTCCTTGAGCATGAGCGCATCGTGGTAGGCAAAAAACGCCCGCCATTCGGCCGGGCGGCGCGCAAACGCCAGGAACACATTGGGAATGAAACCGGCTTTTTCCTGCACTTCCAGGATGCGTGCGCGGATGTCTTCGGGCAGGGTGCTCAGGTCGGGGAAAGGGTAGCGGCGCATGCGGTCTCCTGTGTGTGGTGTTGTCTGACGGGTTGACGGTAGGACAGCAGTGTGGCCCGGATTACGGATGCCATTGGGTGGCACGCACCGGACTCTGTGATGGCGCGGCCGTGTTGCCTGCCAGAGCGTACGACAGGCGGGTGGCGGCGGCGACCACGGTCTGTGCGAGGGCTTCGAGTTTGTTGGCGGGCAGGCGCGACGCCGGGCCCGAAATGCACACCGACCCCATCAATCGCCAATGCATTCCGAACACCGGGGCCGACACCGTGGCCACGCCCTGTTCGCGCTCGCCGATGGACCAGTGGTAGCCCTTCTTGCGGATCTCTTCGTAGGCCTTGCCTGGTTCGCCCGAGAAGGCCAGGATCACGCGGCCCGGCGAGCCCTTGTCCAGCGGCAGTCCTTCGCCCATGCGGGCGTGGTGGCGCAGGGCCTGCGGGCCTTCCACGCGCACCAGGCAGGTGCGCACATGGCCCTCGCGCACATAGAACGCCGCGCTTTCGCCGGTGGCGTGCGTCAGCTCGCGCAGCGCGGGTTCCAGCACGTTCTGCACATCAAAGCCCGCCTGGTAGCGCGCGCCCAGCCAGCCTGCGGCCGGGCCCAGGCGCCAGTCGCCGTCTTCGCGCTGCACCATGAAGCCCGATTGCGCCAGTGTGCGCGCCAGGCGCAGCACCGTGGTCTTGTGCAGACTGCAGCGGCGGCTCAGTTCGGCCAGCGGCAGGCTGGATTCACCCAGCGCAAAGGCCTCCAGCACCTGCAGGGCGCGCGTGACGGCGATGACGCCTCCGGTGTCTTTGGCTGCCGCCGCAGCGTCCATGGCGGGTGGCTCCGGGGCCCTGGATGGGGCTGGGCGCAGGGGTTGGGCAGGGCTGTTGCTCATGGCGGAATTCGTTTCATTGTGTGCAACTGCATTGTATGGGTTGAAACGTCTGCGTAAAGTCGCACCCACGGCGCTGGGCATGAAGAACTCTTGCTCAACGGCGTGACGAACCACCATAACGGAGACAAATCCATGCCAGTGCTTTCATCGCTTTCGCGTTCCTTCGGTGCACAGCTGTGCGCTGCCCTCCTGGGCCTTGCCTCTGCTGCCATACCCACCGGCGCCGCCCTGGCACAGGCTGCCTATCCAGCCAAGCCCATCCGCCTGATCGTTCCATTCCCGCCCGGCGGCGGCACCGACATGATCGCGCGCACCCTGGCACAAAAGCTTACCGACCAGAACAAGTGGAACGTGATCGTGGATAACCGCCCCGGCGCGGGTGGCAACCTGGGCGTGGATGCCGCAGCCAAATCACCGGCCGACGGCTACACCCTGGTCATGGGCCAGACCAGCAACCTGGCCATCAACCCCACGCTGTACCCCAAGCTGCCCTACGACCCGCTCAAGGACCTGGTGCCCGTGGGCCTGGTGTCGTCCTCGCCCATCGTGATGGCCGCGCCGGCCAACTCGCCTTTCAAGACCTTCGCCGATGTGGTGGCGGCCTCCAAGGGCAAGCCCGATGCGCTGACGCTGGGCTACTCGGGCAACGGCACCGTGGCCCACCTGGCGGGCGAACTGGCCGAGAATGCCGCGGGCATCCAGCTGCGCCACATCCCCTACAAGGGCGCGGCCCAGGCCATGACGGACCTGGTGGGCGGGCAGATCGACCTGTACATGTCGTCCGTGCCCACGCTGCTGGGCCAGGTGCGCAACGGCAAGCTCAAGGTGCTGGCCATCACCTCGGCCAAGCGCTCATCCCAGTTGCCCGACGTGCCGACGCTCGCCGAGTCGGGCTACAAGGGCTTCGAGGCCGTGACCTGGTTTGGCATCCTGGCGCCCGCCGGTACGCCTGCGCCCATCGTGGCGCAGCTCAACAAGGCCATCAACGCGGCCCTGCAGCAGCCCGACGTGGCAGACAAGCTGCGCTCCGAGGGCGGTGACGTGCTGGGCGGCTCGGCCGAGCAGTTCAGCGCACTGCTGAAGGCCGAAGTGCCGCGCTGGGCCAAGATCGTCAAGGACTCGGGCGCCAGCCTGGACTGACGCGTTCGCTGGGGCAGAGCGCACTGTGCATGCCCCAGTCCTTCTTTTTCCATGCATCTCGCCGACAGCCGCCCATCGTTGGGTGGTGGCGCCGCGGCATGGGCGCTTTGCAGGCAAGGCCAAGCCTGCTGCGCAGTGCTGATTTCACTGTTACCACCGTTCTTCACAAAGATTCACCATGAGCCAACTCCCTGAAATCATCCGCACCATCGACCGCGTGAGCGCCGACGTGGTGCAACAAGCCGCCACCTACCAGGCCGCCATCCTGGCCGACGTGGCGGGCCGCCGCGGCACCATGCACGGCCGCGTGGCGCCCGTGCACCAGGCCATGAAGGTGGCTGGCCCCGCCTTCACCGTGGAAGTGCGCCCCGGCGACAACCTCATGATCCATGCCGCCATCGCCCTGGCCCAGCCGGGCGACGTGCTGGTGATCGACGGCAAGGGCGACCAGACCGCCGCGCTGATGGGCACGCTGATGCTCAGCGCCTGCAAGAAGCGCGGCCTGGCGGGCGTGATCGTGGACGCCGCCATCCGCGACAAGCTGGAAATTCTCGAGCTGGACTTCCCCGTGTTCAGCGCGGGCTTCAACCCCGCAGGTCCTACCAAGTACGTGCCCGGCCGCATCAACCACCCCATCAGCGCCGGTGGCGCGGTGGTGAACCCCGGTGACCTGGTGGTGGGCGACGCCGATGGCGTGGTCGTCATCGAGCGCGAGAAGGCCCCCGGCATGCTGGCCCTGGCCGACAAGAAGGTGGCCGACGAAGCCGCCCGCATCGAAGCCATTGCCCGCGGTGACACCGCATCGAAATGGCTGCCTGCCGCCCTGCGCGCTGCGGGCATGCTCAAGGAAGGGGAATCGCTGTGAGCAACGCTACTCACCCCGTCATCGTCGTGACCGGCGCCGACCTGGCGCGACAAGCGCTGGACCTGCTCACAGGCTACGAAATCGTCTACGCAGGCAAGACACCGACCGAAGACGACATGGTGGCCCTGTGCCGCGCACACAATCCCGTGGCCATCATCGTGCGCTACGGCAAGGTGGGCGCAGCGGTGATGGACGCGGCCCCCGCGCTCAAGGTCATCTCCAAGCACGGCAGCGGCACCGACACCATCGACAAGGTGGCCGCGAAAGCCCGTGGCATTGAGGTGGTGGCCGCCGTGGGCGCCAACGCTGCGGCCGTGGCCGAGCAGGCCCTGGCCCTGTTGCTGGCCTGCGCCAAATCCGTGGTGGCACTGGATGCGCGCATGCACTCCGGTCACTGGGACAAGGCCACGCACAAGAGCCTGGAACTGGGTGGCCGCACCGTGGGCCTGGTGGGCCTGGGCGCCATTGGCCTGCGCTTTGCCAAGATGGCCGACGCCCTGGGCATGCGCGTGATCGGCTTCGATCCATTTGCCAAGAACCTGCCCGCCTATGTGCAGGCGGTGGACCTGGAAACGATCTGGCGCGAATCGGATGCGATCTCGCTGCACTGCCCGCTGACCGAGGAAAACCGCAACCTGCTCAACGCTGCCACGCTGGCCCAATGCAAGCGCGGCGTGATCGTGGTGAACACGGCACGGGGCGGCCTGATCGACGAAGCCGCGCTGCTGGCCGCCGTGCGCTCGGGCCAGGTCATGGCCGCCGGGCTGGACAGCTTTGCGGTGGAGCCCATGACGGCAGGCCACCCCTTCCAGGGCGAGAAAAACATCATCCTCAGCCCCCACATCGGCGGCGTGACGAGCGATGCCTACGTGAACATGGGTGTGGGTGCTGCCCAGAACCTGCTGGCCGTGCTGGCCCGCAGCACCGCGGAAGCCGCCACGGCCTGAGCAGCCGCGCCCGGAACCCCAGGAGACAAGCCATGCCACAGAATTTCAAGAAGAATCGCCCCCTGGCGCTTGTGTACAGAGCGCTGGCAGCTGCATTTTTAGTAGCGTCCGCCGCCACAGGTCTGGCCCCTGCGGCGCAGGCCCAGGGCGCCTGGCCCGACAAGCCGCTCAAGCTGGTCGTGCCGTACCCGGCCGGCGGCAACGCCGACAACACCGCACGCCTGCTGGCCACGCAACTGGGCCAGCGCCTGGGCCAGCAGGTGGTGGTGGACAACCGCCCCGGCGGCAGCGGTACGATTGGCGCGGCGGCTGTGGCCAAGGCGCCGGCCGATGGCTACACGCTGCTGCTCGATGCCACGGCCTTCACCGTCAACCCCAGTCTGTTCCCCAAGCTGCCGTTCGAAGCCAGCAAGGACTTCGCACCCATCTCGCTCGTGCTGCAAGTGCCGCTGCTGATGGTGGTGCCGGCCATGTCGCCCTTCCAGTCGGTGGCCGATGTGGTCAAGGCCGCCAAGGCTCGCCCCGGTAACCTGACCTATGCATCGGCCGGCAACGGTGGCGCCCAGCACCTGGCGGGCGAGCTGTTCAAGCAGGGGCAAAAAGTGGCCATCACCCACATCCCCTACCGGGGCGGCGCGCCCGCGCTCACCGACCTGATCGGTGGGCAGGTGGATGTGATGTTCAGCGCCACCACGGCCAGCGGCCCATTCGTCAAAAGCGGCAAGCTGCGGGCGCTGGCCATCACCTCGCCCCGCCGCGCCGAGGGCTGGGAGGCCGTGCCCACCGTGGCCGAGTCCGGCGTGCCCGGCTTTCAGGTCAGCGAGTGGAATGGCTTGTTCGCCCCCGCAGGCACGCCGCGCCCCGTGCTGGAGCGGCTGGAGGCCGAGACCCGCGCCATCGTGGCCAGCCCCGAGATGAAGAAGCGTTTTGCCGAGCTGGGCGTGCAGGGCATGGGCTCCAGCGCGCAGGAGTTCAGCGCCTTCTTGAAAACCGAAACCACGAAGTGGGCCGAGGTCATTCGCACCAGCGGCATCCGCATTGATTGAAGGAGTCTTCACCATGTTGAAGAAAAAAATGCCTCTGGCGCTCATCCATCAAGCGCTTGCAGCTATTTTTTTGGTAGCATCTGGCGCAGCCCAAGCGCAAACGGGCGCAGCGGCCTATCCGACCAAACCCGTGAAGCTGGTCGTGGGCTTTGCCGCGGGCGGCCCCACCGATGTGGTGGCACGCGCCTTTGCCGACCACGCCAGCAAGGCCCTGGGCCAACCGTTCATCATCGACAACAAGCCGGGCGCGGGCACCATCATTGCCGCGCAGGCCGTGGCCAGTGCCCCGGCCGATGGCTACACGCTGCTGTTCGGCGCCACCAACCACACCATGATTCCGGGGCTGTACCAGGGCCGCGTCAAGTTCGATGCGGCGAAGTCCTTCCGTCCCCTGTGCACCGTGGCGGGCAGCCCCACGGTGCTGGTGGTGGCCCCCAGCCTGCCCGTGAAGACGCTGGCCGACTACCTGGCCAAGGCCCGCGCCGAGCCCGGCCGCGTGACCGCCGGCACGGCCGGGGTGGGCAGCTCGGGCCACTTCGCCACCGAGGTGTTTGCCCGCGCCCAGGGCCTGCAGCTCAACCATGTGCCCTACAAGGGCGCGGCACCCGTGGTGACGGACTTGATGGGCGGCCAGCTCGACAGCTCTTTCGCCACCCTGGGTTCGGTGCTGCCGCAGATCAAGAGCGGCAAGCTGCGCGCGCTGGCCGTCGGCGCACCCCAGCGCTCGGCCCTGGTCCCCGACGTGCCCACCTTTGCCGAGGCGGGCGGTGGCAACTACGCCGCCGACGTGTGGTACGGCGTGCTGGCCCCTGCGGGCCTGCCCGAGCCCATCGCCCAGGCGCTGGAGCGCACGGCGGCCGACTTTGCCAAGAGCGAATCGGCCGTTGAGAAGCTGCGCGGCCTGGGCATGGAGGCTGAATCGGTCTGCGGCAATGCCTTTTCCGCCCGTGTGGCGCGCGAGGTGGCGACGCACAGCCAGATTGCCAAAGCGCTCGATCTGAAAGCGGATTGAGTCGCCCTGTTGTAGAACCAGAACCCATCGGAGATACCCATGCTTTCCTTTTTCAAACCCCTGATCGCCGCCTGCGCCCTGGCTGCGGGTGTGGCCCATGCTGCCTTCCCTGAGCGGCCCATCACCATCGTCGTGCCCTATGCCCCTGGCGGCGCGGCCGATGCCGTGGCCCGCGTGGTCGCCACCCGCCTGGGCGCCAAGCTGGGCGGCAGCGTGATCGTGGACAACAAGGCCGGTGCCAGCGGCACCATTGGCGCCAGCTACGTGGCCAAGGCGCCGGCCGACGGCTACACCATGCTGTACGACGCCACGCCGTACTCCATCAACCCGCACCTGTTTCCCAAGATGCCGTATGCCGCCAACGCACTGCAGCCGCTGTCGCTGGTGCTGCTGGCGCCCAACGTGCTGATCGTCAAAAGCGATGCACCGTACAAGAACGTGGGTGAGCTGATCGCCAAGGCCAAGGCCCAGCCGGGCAAGATCAACTTTGCCTCGGGCGGCAGCGGCACGGTGCAGCGCCTGGCAGCAGAGCTGATGGCCCAGAAGCTGGGCCTGGACATGGTGCATGTGCCCTACAAGAGCGGCGGCCCTGCCATCACCGATGTGATCGCCGGCCAGGTGGACTTCATGTTCGGCACCGTCGCCGCCACCTACCCGCATGTGTCGGGCGGCAAGCTGCGCGCGCTGGCCGTGTCGGCGCCAGAGCGTTCCAAGCGCCTGCCCGATGTGCCCACGGTGGCCGAGGCGGCCATCCCTGGCTACGAGGCTTATGAGTGGAACGGCGTGTTCCTGCCCGCGGGCGTGCCTGCCCCCATCGCCACCAAGCTGCAGCAGGCCCTGCAAGAGGTGCTGAAGGAAGACGAAGTGAAGCAGCGCCTGGCCGACCTGGGCGCGCAGCCGGTAGGCTCCACCCCCGCAGACTTTGCTGCCTTCTTGAAGAAAGAGGATGCGAAGTGGGGCGAGGTGGTGAAGAAGGGCAATATCAAACTCGACTGACCCATGCCCCTGCCAGCGCTTACCACGCCCGTGCCGCACTCGGTGGGCCTGAACCGTCCGCGGCGCCCGCTGCCGCCCGGTGCGTGCGACAGCCACATGCACATCTTTGACCCGCGCTTTGCGCCGTCAGCCCACTGGCCGCGCACGCCGCCGGTGGCGCCCGTGGCGGTGTACCGGCAACTGCAGGCGCGCCTGGGCACCACGCGCACGGTGGTGGTCACGCCCTCCACCTACGGCACCGACAACGCCTGCACGCTGGATGCGCTGGACCAACTGGGCAACGATGCGCGCGGCGTGGCCGTAGTGGGCGAGGACGTGAGTGCCGATGAACTGGCCCATCTGGCCGCACGCCGTGTGCGCGGGCTGCGGGTCAACTTTGTCTCGCCCCAATCGTGGGGCACCACCACGCCCGACATGCTGGCCACCCTGGCCCGCAAGCTGGCCGAGCACCCGGCCTGCGCGGGCTGGCACATCCAGATCTTTGCGCACCCCGAGCAGCTCATCGCGCTGGCGCCCCAGTTGCAAACCCTGCCCGTGCCCCTGGTCATCGACCACCTGGGCCGCATCGACCCGGCTGAAGGCCCCGCTGCGCAGGCCTATGGCGTGGTGCGCGGCTTGCTGGATGGGGGCAACACCTGGGTCAAGCTCTCGGGTGCCTACATGCGCTCGACCGTGCATGGCCCGAGCTATGCCGACATGCTGCCGCTGGGCCAGGCCCTGGTGCAGGCTGCGCCCGACCGCCTGGTGTGGGGCAGCGACTGGCCGCACACCACCGAGACGCCCGGCACCGTGAACGATGCCGATCTGGTGGACCTGCTGCAGGCCTGGGCTGGCAGCGATGCCGCCATGGACCGCATCCTGGTCGACAACCCGGCGCGGCTGTATGGTTTCGATACCGCCGCCCCCGCCTGAACGAATTGGAAAGACCCGCCATGTTTTTGCTGCAAGCCCCTGAGGTTCGCGACCTCGATGTCTTCACCACCATGCCCGAGCACTTTCGCCGCCGCGAGCGCAGCGACTGGGCCGATGCCAACCGGGGCGGCACCATCACCGATTCGTTTCTCGAAGGCCCGGTGTTCGACGACGCAGGCAACCTCTACGTCAGCGACATCCCCTGGGGCCGCGTCTTTCGCATCAACCCGCAAGGCGAATGGGCGCTGGTGGCCGAGTACGACGGCGAGCCCAACGGCCTGAAGTTCTTGAAGCCCGGCACGCTGCTCATCACCGACTACAAGAACGGTTTGATGCAGCTCGACGTGGCCACGGGCGCCGTTACCCCGTACCTGCAGCGCCGCAACAGCGAGCGCTTCAAGGGTGTGAACGACCTGATCTTTGACGCCGAAGGCAACCTCTACTTCACCGACCAGGGCCAAAGCGGCCTGCACGACCCGAGTGGCCGCCTGTACCGCCTGCGGCCCAATGGCCAGCTGGATCTGCTGCTGCACAACGTGCCCAGCCCCAACGGCGTGGCCCTGTCGCCCGACGGGCGCGTGCTCTACCTGGCGGTGACGCGCGGGAACTGCGTGTGGCGCGTGCCGCTGCTGCCCGACGGCAGCGTGGCCAAGGTGGGCCAGTTCTTCACCTCCTACGGTCCCAGTGGTCCTGATGGGTTGGCGGTGGATGGGGCGGGGCGCCTGCTCGTGGCCAACCCGGGCCTGGGCTATGTGTGGGTGTTGAACCACCGGGCCGAGCCGGAATGCGTGTTGCGCGGACCCGCCGGGGCTTCCACCACCAATCTGGCTTTCGGTGGAGAAGGGCACAGGGTGGTATACGTCACCGATTCGACGCACGGCCATATCCTGCACGCGGACCTGGGCACACCGGGCCTGCAAACGGGTAAGGCCGCAGGCGGCTATCGAAAATAGTGCAATCACTGGCGTACTGCCGCGCTCTTCCTGGCTATCTTCTTGGAGGAGCGGTTAATAAAAACTATCGGTAAATTTATATTAATTGACTTTTTGATCCAGAGGTCACTCCCTATCATTTGGCTTGCAACTCGCCATAACGGCCTCACACGCAAGACAAGGAGCGCTCCATGACCGAAGAATCCAAATGTCCATTCCATGCCGCCGGCGCAAGCAGCAGCCGGACCAGCCGTGACTGGTGGCCGAACCAGTTGCGCGTGGATTTGCTGAACCAGCACTCCGAGCGCTCCAACCCCCTGGGCGGGAAGTTCAACTACGCCGAAGAATTCAAGAAACTCGACTACTCCGCGCTCAAGGCCGACCTCAAGGCGCTGCTGACCGATTCCCAGGACTGGTGGCCCGCCGACTGGGGCACCTACGCTGGCCTGTTCATCCGCATGGCCTGGCACAGTGCGGGCACCTACCGCACGGTGGATGGCCGTGGCGGTGCCGGGCGTGGCCAGCAGCGCTTTGCGCCGCTCAACAGCTGGCCGGACAACGTGAGCCTGGACAAGGCGCGCCGCCTGCTGTGGCCCATCAAGCAAAAATACGGGCAAAAGATCTCCTGGGCCGACCTGATGATCCTGGCGGGCAATGTGGCGCTGGAAAACTCCGGTTTCCGCACCTTTGGCTTTGGTGCCGGCCGCGAGGACGTGTGGGAGCCCGACATGGACGTGAACTGGGGCGACGAGAAGGCCTGGCTCACCCATCGCAACCCCGAGACCCTGGCAAAGAACCCTCTGGCTGCCACCGAGATGGGCCTGATCTACGTCAACCCCGAAGGCCCCAATGCCAGCGGCGACCCCGCATCGGCCGCCGCAGCCATCCGTGCCACCTTTGGCAACATGGCCATGGACGATGAGGAAATCGTGGCGCTGATCGCCGGTGGCCACACGCTGGGCAAGACCCATGGCGCCAGCGCTGCCAGCCATGTGGGTGCCGACCCCGAGGCCGCAGCCATCGAGCAGATGGGGCTGGGCTGGACCAGCAGCTACGGCAGCGGCAGTGGAAGCGATGCCATCACCTCTGGCCTGGAAGTGGTGTGGACGCAGACACCCACGCAGTGGAGCAACCACTTTTTCGAGAACCTGTTCAAGTACGAATGGGTGCAGACGCGCAGCCCGGCCGGGGCCATCCAGTTCGAGGCCAAGGATGCGCCCGAAATCATTCCCGACCCCTTCGATCCCGCCAAGAAGCGCAAGCCCACGATGCTGGTGACCGACCTGACACTGCGTTTTGACCCCGGGTTCGAGAAGATCTCGCGCCGTTTCCTGAACGACCCGCAGGCCTTCAACGAAGCCTTTGCCCGTGCCTGGTTCAAGCTCACCCACCGCGACATGGGCCCCAAGGCGCGCTACCTGGGCCCTGAAGTGCCGAAGGAAGAGCTGGTCTGGCAAGACCCGCTGCCCGCGCCGCAGCACCAGCCCACGGCCGCAGACATTGCCGAGCTGAAGGCGCAGATCGCGGCCTCGGGCCTGTCGGTCAGCGAACTGGTGTCAGTGGCCTGGGCTTCGGCCTCGACGTTCCGTGGTGGCGACAAGCGCGGCGGGGCCAACGGTGCGCGCCTGGCGCTGGCCCCGCAAAAGGACTGGGCGGTGAACACCATCGCCGCGAGCGTGCTGCCCAGGCTGCAGGCCATTGCGCAGGCATCGGGCAAGGCCTCGCTGGCCGACGTGATCGTGCTGGCCGGTGGGGTGGGCGTGGAGCAGGCCGCCCGGGCTGCGGGCGTGGCCGTCGAGGTGCCGTTTGCCCCGGGCCGGGTGGATGCGCGCCAGGACCAGACCGATGCCGACTCTTTCGCCCTGATGGAGCCGGTGGCGGACGGTTTCCGCAACTACCGCCGCGTTGCCAGCAGCACCACCACAGAAGAACTGCTGATCGACAAGGCCCAGCAGCTCACGCTCACGGCGCCTGAGCTGACGGCGCTCATGGGTGGCCTGCGCGTGCTGGGCGCCAACCACGATGGCAGCCAGCATGGTGTGTTCACCGACAAGGTGGGTGTGCTCAGCAATGACTTCTTCGTCAACCTGCTGGACATGGGCACCGTCTGGAAAGCGTCGGACAGCAGCGCTGAGGTGTTCGAGGGGCGGGACCGCAAGAGCGGCGCGGTGAAATACACCGCCACCCGCAACGATCTCGTGTTTGGCTCCAACTCGGTGCTGCGTGCCCTGGCCGAGGTGTATGCCAGTGCAGACGCGCACGACAAGTTCGTTCGGGACTTCGTTGCAGCCTGGACCAAGGTGATGAACCTGGACCGTTTTGACCTGGCGCTGCACCCTGCCTGACAAGGCCGGAGCGAATGGCCAACGCCCCCTGCGAGTCCTGATGGATGCCGCAGGGGGCGTTTCTTTTTGCGCATGATGGAGGCGGATACCATGGCGGCCCCGATCGAACAGGAGAGCCCGCATGACGCAGCAACCCCCATCCACCAAAGACTTTGAGCAAGGACTGGCCACGCGCAAGCAGGTCATGGGCGAGGACTTCGTGGCCAAGGCCTTTGGCAATGCCACGGCGTTCACCCAGCCCATCCAGGAGTTCATCACCCGCAATGCCTGGGGCGATGTGTGGCAGCGCCCGGGGTTGGACATGAAAACGCGCAGCCTGATCACGGTGGCATTTCTCACGGCACTGGGCCGGCAGCACGAGCTCAAGGGCCATGTGCGCGGTGCGCTCAACAATGGCGCCACGGCCCAGGAGCTTCAGGAAGTGCTGCTGCATGCCAGCATCTACTGTGGCCTGCCGGCCGCGGTGGAGGCTTTTCGCACAGCGTCCGAGGTGGTGGACGGTCATGGAAAGGGCTGACGGTGCGCTCTTGCGCTTGGACTGCTTCCTGTCACCCGTAGAACTGGCTTGGCCAGGCCAGTGGTAATGTCCCCCTCAGGGGGAAGGCGCGAAGCGACTCAGGGGGAGCCTATGCTCCCGCCACCAGCTTGTGCACCAGATCGGCCGCGGTGGAGGCGTTGTACTTGCGCATCAGGCGGGCACGGTAGATTTCCACGGTGCGGTGGCTGATCTCCAGGGTCTTGCCGATTTCCTTGGAGGTCAGGCCTTCCAGCAGCTTGGCGGCCACTTCGCGTTCGCGCCCCGTGAGTTCGGCCTTGACGGTGCGCTGCGAGCTGAGGTCTTCAAAGCTCCAGATGCCCGATTCGTGGGGGGCTTCGCGGTTGAGGGCGCGGCCCGACACATGGCACCAGAACACTTCGCCGTTGGCCCGCTTCATGATGCGGCTGTCGGCATAGTGGCCCTTGGCGTTCAAAATGGGTTCCATGTGCGCCCCCAGGCGTTCGTACTCGTCGGTGCTGGGGTAGAGCACCTCGAACGATTGCCCGATCAACACTTCGCGCGAGGCGCCGAACATTTCACAGACCAGCCGGTTGCAGTCCATCATGGTGCGGTTGCGCGAGAGCACCAGACCCACGGGGGCAAATTCGAAAGCCAGTCTGTAATCAACGTCCATAGTGCAAATCTTTACGGGGTACTACTTATCTGTGTACGTAGTATCGTAGCGCATCAAAACTAGCAAGGAGATCGTGGTGAAAAAGTTATTTCCTTCCGCAGCCAAGGCCCTTGAGGGTGTGGTTGCCGATGGCCAGCTGCTGGCCGTGGGCGGCTTCGGCCTGTGCGGCATTCCCGAGGCGCTGATCGACGCGCTGCGCGATTCGGGGGTGAAGAACCTCACCGTGATCTCCAACAACGCGGGCGTGGACGGCTTTGGCCTGGGCAAGCTGCTGGAAACCCGCCAGATCAAGAAAATGATCTCGTCCTATGTGGGCGAGAACAAGGAGTTCGAGCGCCAGTTCCTGGCGGGCGAACTGGAGCTGGAATTCACGCCCCAGGGCACGCTGGCCGAGAAGCTGCGCGCGGGCGGCGCGGGCATCCCGGCCTTCTTCACCAAGACCGGTGTGGGCACCATCGTGGCCGAGGGCAAGGAGCTGCGCGAGTTCGATGGCGAAACCTATGTGATGGAGCGCTCGCTGGTGCCGGAAGTGTCGCTGGTCAAGGCCTGGCGCGCCGACCAGTCGGGCAACCTGCAGTTTCGCTTGACGGCACGCAACTTCAACCCGGCCGCCGCCATGGCCGGCAAGATCTGCATCGTGGAGGTGGAAGAGGTGGTGGAGACGGGCGCTATCGACCCCGACCAGATTCACCTGCCCGGCATCTATGTGCACCGCATCGTGCTCAACGCCCACCCTGAAAAGCGCATCGAGAAGCGCACGATCACCGAGAAAACAGGAGCCTGAACCATGCCTTGGACCCAAGACCAGATGGCCGCCCGTGCGGCCCAAGAACTCGAAGACGGCTTCTATGTGAACCTGGGCATCGGCATTCCCACGCTGGTGGCCAATTTCACCGGTGACAAGGAGGTGTGGCTGCAGTCCGAGAACGGCATGCTGGGCATCGGAGCCTTCCCCACCGAGGACAAGGTGGATGCCGACCTCATCAACGCTGGCAAGCAGACGGTGACCACCATCCCCGGCTCGTCCATCTTCAGTTCGGACCAGTCCTTCGCGATGATCCGCGGCGGCAAGATCAACCTCTCCATCCTGGGCGCCATGCAGGTCAGCGAGCAGGGTGACCTGGCCAACTGGATGATCCCCGGCAAGATGGTCAAGGGCATGGGCGGCGCCATGGACCTGGTGGCGGGCGTCAAGCGTGTGATCGTGCTCATGGAGCATGTGGCGCGCAAGAAGGACGGTACCGAAGACCTGAAAATCCTGCCCCGCTGCACATTGCCCCTCACGGGCGTAGGCGTGGTCGACCGCATCATCACCGACCTGGCCGTGATGGACGTGACACCTCTGGGCCTCAAGGTGGTGGAGCTGGCGCCGGGCGTCACGTTTGATGCCCTCCAGGCCAGGACGGGTGTCACGCTGCTGCGCTGAAGGCACTGCCTGACCTGCCATCACACGGGCCCGCGCAAGCGGGCCTTTTGCTGGCAGGCGCCTTTGTGCGGTGGGAGCAGTTCAAGGCAGGCTCCCACCCTGGACAGCAAGGCGACCTGCTCGAACAGTGGCAAGACAAGGCCGTGGGCCTGGCCGAAGTGGCTCTGGTGGGCGTGAAGCGCTGTGGCGGACTGGTGCGATGGGGGTGATGCGCATGTTGTGGCGGCCCCAAAGCGTCTCTTTTTCCTGTCGGGGTGGTTGGTGGTGAAAGGCAGGAATACTGTGTATATTTACAGTATTCCTGTCTTTTGAGTCTTTGCCACCACCATGACTGCGCCACGCTCCACTTTGCGGGTTGCGTTCGATTTGCCATCCGCCATGCCAGGTGTCTGGCATGCAGACGCATTGGGCGCGGGCCCCCAGATCGCACAGCCCACGGGATACGCGCTGCTGGATGCGCAACTGCCGGGCGGTGGCTGGCCTGTGGGGGCTCTGAGCGAGGTATTGCAGCCCATGGTGGGCCTGCATGAATGGCAACTGGTGCTGCCTGCACTGGCGCAGGCAGTGGCCCGGCGCGTGGGGGCCGTGGTGGTGGTGGCACCACCGTGCGAGCCCTTTGGCCCGGCGCTCAGGGCGCAGGGGTTGCCGGCACAGCGCTTGTGCGTGGTGCGGCCCGACAACGCCAAGGCGGCGCTCTGGGCGGCCGAGCAGGCGCTGCGCTGCCGCGATGTGCTAGCCGTCATGGCCTGGTTGCCGCAGGCACTCCCTGCGGCCTTGCGCCGCTTGCAGCTGGCGGCGGCGCAACAACAGCAGTTGCTGTGGGTGTTTCGCCCGGCCAGCGCCGCTCCGCAGGCGTCACCGGCCTTGTTGCGGCTGAAGGTGCAGGGGCTGGCCCAGCCAGGGAATGTCGTCCTATCGCCTGGCATGCAGGTACAGATCCTCAAGCGCCGGGGGCCGCCTCTGGTGCAGGGGCTGGATCTGCCGGGCTGCCACCCCCGTCTGGCCCAGGTGCTGGCGGCGCAGGCCGCGCGGCGGCGCGCAGCGCAGGGGGAGACCGGTGCAACAGCGGCGCGTCACAGTGCGGCGCAATCGTTGCCGATGCGCCCGGCGCTGGCGCCGTTGATGGCCGTGCCAACGAGGAGGGGCCATGCACTGGATCGCACTGCCGTTGCCATGGTGCGATGAGCCTGCGGCACCTCCGGGCGCCGCGGTGCAAGCCGCGGCGTCGGGCTGGTGGGCTTTGCGCTTTACGCCGCGCGTGGCGCTGGTGGATGGCGACGCCGTGCTGCTGGAAGTGTCCACCACCGAGCGGCTCTGGGGCGGGCGCGATGCCTTGCTGGCACAGGTGTTGCAGGCCTGGGCCGATGCATCCGGCGGGCCGCCGGAGCACACGGCCACCCGGGGACTGCGGGCACAACCGCCAGGCACACAGACGGCGTGGGGCTGCGGGCCGACAGCCCTGGTGGCGCAGGCCTGGCTGCGCATGGCGCAGGCGGGGCTTGTGCCACCAGGGCAGGGCGTGGCGCCGGGTGTGGACGGCTTGCCCTTGCACACGCTGACCGCCCTGCGCCCGCATGTGGCCAGCCTGGAGCGCATGGGTTGCCGCACCTGGGGGGCCTTGCGGTCGCTGCCGCGTGCCGGGGTGGCCAGGCGTTTTGGTGCCCAGGTGTTGCGGGTGCTGGACCAGGCCCTGGGCGATGCCCCCGAAGCCCATGCCTGGCTGGAGCTGCCCGAGCAGTTTGTGCTGACCGCCGAGCTGCCCGCACTGGCCGATTCGGCCGATGCGCTGCTCTGGAGTGCCAGCCGCTGCCTTACGGCCCTGCAGGGCTGGCTGCAGGCGCGGCAGCAGGGCGCACTGGCGCTGGAGCTGGCCTGGCGCCACGACCTGCGGCGCATCGATGGCGTGGCCATTGCCCCCACGCAGGCCCTGCCGGTGCGCACCGCCCAGGCCACGCAGGACATGGCGCACCTGCGGCGCCTGCTGTCAGAAAACCTGGCGCGCACGGCCCTGGCGGCACCGGTCAACCAGATCACGCTGCGCCTGCTGGAGTCCGCCCCATTGCCGCACCGCAGCGCAAGCCTGTTGCCGCCCGGTGATCTTGTGGGCGGTGGCTGCGACGACCCGGCTTCAGCGCCAGGCGAAGCCTTGCACCAGTTGCTGGAGCGCCTGTCGGCCCGCCTGGGGGCCAGCCAGGTGGTGGCCCCCGTGCTGCAGGCCGACCACCGGCCCGAGCACATGCAGCAATGGTGCCCGGCGGCCGAGGTGCTCAACCATGGCCGCGCCCACCCCGGCACCCCTGCCGCCGATACGCAGGCCTTCGACGCCACCCTGTGGCCCACCTGGCTGCTGCGCCCACCCCGGCGGCTGGCGGTGCAGGGCAACCGTCCCTGCCACCATGGCCTGCTGCGCCTGCTGGCGGGGCCGCACCGGTTCGAGGCGGGCTGGTGGTCGGCCGCAGACGGGGGCGCTGGCGACCCGGACCATCCCTGTGCGGGGTTGGCCCTGCGCGATTATTTTGTGGCGCACAACGATGTGGCGGGGCTGGTGTGGGTGTTCCGCGAGCGGTGGGCGCCACCTTCTGGCAATGCGATGCAAAGCGCGGTCACGGCCGTGCAGCCGCACCGCTGGTTCCTGCACGGCATCTATGGGTAAGAGCCTGTTCACGATCTCCCCGGGGTCGCGCAGCGGTCTTTGCGCGATGGGATGCCAGGCACGGTGTGCAGTGGATAGCCCGGCTATCCACAAGCGCCGCAACGCCGCAGACCGCCCGCAAAGACCGCTGCCCCACGGGTTGGAGCGCAATCGGGCGATTGCACGCCCCGGCTGCTTGCATGGGCACCAGCCCATGCGGCGCATCCGAAGCATGCACTCATCCCGATGGCGCTCCAACGCGATCCCCTGTGCGATCGTGAACAGGCTCTAAGGCCATGGCGTCTGTCGAGTTGCCGTCCCCCGCGCCCCTGCCAGGCTATGCCGAGTTGCATTGCCTGTCCAACTTCAGTTTCCAGCGCGGCGCATCCCATCCGAAGGAGCTGGTGGCGCGTGCTGCCCAATTGGGCTACCGGGCCCTGGCGCTGACCGATGAATGCTCGGTGGCAGGGGTGGTGCGCGCCTGGGAGGCCGCCAGGGAATGGGGCTTGCACCTTATCGTGGGCAGCGAGTTTTTGTGGGGCAAGCTGCGCCTAGTGGCCCTGGCGCGCAATGGCGAAGGCTGGGGCAATCTGTGCGAGTTCATCACCGCAGCGCGGGCGGCGGTGCCCAAGGGGCAATACCAGGTCGGCCCGGGCAGCCCGTTCAACCTCCTGGAGGGCTGCGAGCTGCTGCTCGTCCCCCGCCGCGAGTGCTTTGATGCTTCTGATTTTGTAGCTTTCAGCGCTTGCATATCAAGCGCTATAGGTCAATTTTGTTCAAATTTCGATGCCCACCTCTGGCTGGCGGCAGAGCTGCACCTGGCCCCCGACGACAGCCTGTGGCTGGCCACGCTGCAGCGCGTGGGCGCGGCGCTGGGCCTGCCGCTGGTGGCAGCGGGCGATGTGCACATGCATGCCCGTTCGCGCAAGCCGTTGCAGGACGTGATCACCGCCGTGCGGCGGGGCTGCAGCGTGGCCGAATGCGGCTTTGCGCTGCAGCCCAATGCCGAACGCCATTTGCGCCAGCGCGTGCGCCTGGCCGGCATCTACCCGCCCGAACTGCTGGCCGCCACGCTCACGGTGGCCGCGCGCTGCAGCTTCAGCCTGGATGAAATCAAATACCGCTACCCGCAAGAGACCGTGCCCGCCGGCATGACGCCTGCCCAGGCATTGGCGTGGCTGGCACAAGAGGGGGCCCAAGGCCGCTATCCCCAGGGGGTGCCCGACTGGATTGCCGCGCAGATCGACAAGGAGCTTGCGCTGATTGCGCACTGCCAGTACGAGATGTACTTCCTGACCGTGCACGACATCGTGCGCTTTGCGCGCAGCCGGGGCATCCTGTGCCAGGGGCGGGGCTCCGCCGCCAACTCGGTGGTCTGCTATGTGCTGGGCATCACGGCGGTCAACCCCGAGGACTCGCACCTGCTGTTCGAGCGCTTCATCAGCAAGGAGCGCAGCGAGCCGCCCGACATCGATGTGGACTTCGAGCACGACCGGCGCGAAGAGGTCATCCAGTACATCTACGCCAAATACGGCCGCGAGCGCGCCGCCATCACCGCCGTGGTCACCAGCTACCGCACGCGCAGTGCCCTGCGCGACGTGGGCAAGGCGCTGGGCGTGGCACCGGTACTGGTCGATGCGTTTGCCAAAGACCACCACTGGTTCGACGAAGACATGGCCGCCGATCGCCTGCAGCAACTGGCGGGCGACCGGGGCGTGCCGCTGTCGGCGCACCAGGCTGCGCTGTGGCTGGAGCTGGCTGTGCAGCTCAAGGGCTTTCCGCGCCACCTGGGCCAGCATGTGGGCGGCTTTGTGCTCACCCAGGGCAAGCTCACGCGGCTGGTGCCGGTGGAGCCGGCCAGCATGGAGGGCCGCAGCGTCATCCAGTGGGACAAGGACGACCTCGATGCCATGGGCCTGCTCAAGGTCGATGTGCTGGCCCTGGGCATGCTCAGTGCGCTGCGCCGATGCCTGGATCTGCGTGCTGCGCTGCGTGGCGAGCGCTGGGGCCTGGCCGACATCCCGCGCGAGGACGCCGCCACCTACGACATGATCTGCGCCGCGGATACCGTGGGCGTGTTCCAGATTGAGAGCCGCGCGCAGATGAGCATGCTGCCGCGCCTGCAGCCGCGCGCGTTCTACGACCTGGTGGTCGAAGTGGCCATCGTGCGGCCCGGCCCCATTCAGGGCGGCATGGTGCACCCCTACCTGCAGGCGCGTGAGCGTCGGCGCAGGGGCGAGGCGCTGCAGCTCGAAAAGCCCGAGCTCGAAGCCGCCCTGGCACGCACGCTGGGCGTGCCGATCTTTCAGGAGCAGGTGATGCAGATCGCCATGATCGCGGCGGGCTTCACGCCGGGCATGGCCGATGATCTGCGCCGCTCCATGGCGGCCTGGAAGCGCAAGGGTGGCGTGCACCGGTTCGAGGAACCCCTGGTCAACGGCATGCTGGCCAGGGGCTACCGCCCCGCGTTTGCCCAGGCCATCTTCCAGCAGATGCTGGGCTTTGGCGAATACGGCTTTCCCGAAAGCCATGCCCACAGCTTTGCCCTGCTGGCCTATGCCAGCAGCTGGCTCAAGTGCCATGAGCCCGCGTGTTTTCTGGCGGCGCTGCTCAACGCGCTGCCCATGGGCTTTTACACCGCCTCGCAACTGGTGCAGGACGCGCGTCGCCACGGCGTGCGCGTGCTGCCCATCGACGTGGGCTGCAGCGACAGCGATTGCACGCTCGAAGGTCCTGCACAGCGTCTGCGGCCCGCCCCCGGCTTGCCCATGCCGCCGCTGCCGCAACCGGCCGTGCGCCTGGGCCTGCGCCTGGTCGGCGGCCTGCAGGCCAGCGCCATGCAGCGCCTGGTGCAGGCCCGTGCCGCTGCGCCGTTCACCAGCACCGAAGACCTGGCGCTGCGCGCCCAGCTGGGTCCACAAGACCTGCAGGCACTGGCCGCCGCCGATGCGCTGGCCAGCCTGTCGGGCCACCGGCGCCAGCAGATGTGGGAGGCGGCCGCGCAGCACACCGCGCCCGCCCTGTGGCGCGAGGTGCCCGTGCACGAAGCGCCGCTGGTCCTGCCCGCCGCGCCCGAGGGGGAGGAAATTGTGTTCGACTATGCCGCCACCGGCCTCACGCTGCGCCGCCACCCGCTGGCCCTGCTGCGTCCGCGCCTGGCACGCTGGCGTTTGCAGACCGCTCTGCAATTGCACAGCGTCCCCCACGGTCGCAAGGTGCGTGCCTGTGGCATCGTCACCGTGCGCCAGCGCCCCGGCACGGCCAAGGGCACGATGTTTGTCACGCTGGAGGACGAGACCGGCCCCGTCAACGTGATCGTCTGGCCCGCGCTGGTCGAGACCTGGCGCCAGGCGCTGCTCGGCTCGCAACTGCTGGCGGTGGAGGGCCTGTGGCAATGCAGCGCCCATGGCCCCGGCGGCCAGGCCGTGGTGCGCCACCTGGTGGCCCAGCGCTGCAAAGACCTCACGCCGCTGCTGGGCCGCATGGCACAGGCGCTGCAGGGCAGCCGGGATTTCCATTGAGCCCGGCCACCGGTGGTGTGCCGTTCCGTTGGCGGAAATGGCGTGGAAATGCTGTGAAGCGCTCACGCAGAAAGCGCTTCAAGCGATCCAAGCAAGAGGGATCGGATCGCACAAATACTGCCGCACCACCGCAGCGCAGCCACTTTTCAGCGCGCCGCCGGCTTGCCCGCCCGGCCCGCCTTCACCGGCTGGGTGGCCTGCGCCAGCAAAGGCGCGCACTGCGCATCGTCGTCGGCGCCCGGCACGGTCACGGGCAGCAGCGCCAGGGCCGCAGGGGCCGCCACCACTGCGGCAAGCGCGGCGCCTGCGCGCAGCAGCAGGGGGCCGGGTTGCACGCCCACGTCGGGCTGGGCAAAGCTGCCGCGCACATAGAGCGGGGTGCGCAGCGAGAAGAACTTCCACTGCAGCGATTCGGGCTGGATGCGCAGGTTCAGGCGCTCCTGCGCCATGTCGATGGTGCCGCTGGCGTCCACGATGGCCTCGCTGGTGCTGAGCTTGCCGGTGCGCACGGTGGCCACGCCTTCGCGCACGGCCAGGTCGGCCACGGCGCAGCGCAGCTGCACCTCCTTGTCTTGGCCAAACAGTTTGCCCACCACGATGCTGCCCACGTTGAGCGCTGCGCGGTTCAGCAGTTCGCGGCTCAGGGTGCCGTCGCGCACATACAGGCGGGCCTCGCCGCTGCTGGTGCCCAGCCATTGCGCCACCGAGTTGCCCTGGCCGTTGAGCGCCAGGGCGCCATCGAGCTGGCCCAGGCTTTTTCGGGTGAGCTCGACCTCGGGAAAGAGCGAGGCCAGCCGCAGGTTCTGCACCCGCGTGTCCATGCGCGCGGTCAGCGGTTTGCTGCGGCTGTCCAGTACCACCCTGGATTCGATCTGGCCCCTGGCCACGCCGAAACGCAGCGGGTCCAGGCGCAGCACCGCATCGTCCAGCAGGGCATGCACGCTGAGGTCCTCGAGCGGCAGGCTGTCAGGCCGGATCACGCGCTGGCCCGAGAATTTCAGGTCCATGTCCATGGCGCTCCAGCGGTCGGTGGCAAACGCGGCATCGGGCAGCACCTTGCCGCTGCGGCCCGCCTTGGAAGAAGGCGTGGAGGCCGTGCCGAGCACCGGTCCCAGGTCTGCCAGGCGCAACTGCCGGGAGGTGACGCTGCCCGACAGCTTGCCGCGCGGGGTACCCGAGGCAAAGCGCAGGTTGCCATGCAGATCGCTCTGGCCCAAGGTGCCGGTGAAGTCGCGGTAGTCCCATACCGCCTGGCCTGGTTGCAGGCTGCCTTGCAGCCGGCCCCGGGTCTGAAACGCGGGCGTGTTCGGCAGCACCAGGCCGGTCAGCGCATACAGGTCGGCCATGCTGGCGCCCTTGAGCATCACCTGCAGATCCATGCCCGAGAGCGCGCCCGGGTTGGCCAGGATGCCTTGCACGGAGGTCTCCACGCTGCCCGCCCTGGCGGTGAATTGCAGCGGGTAGTTCACCTCCTTGTCGCGCAGCGTGAGCACGGGGCCGGCTTTGCCCTGGCCCGCGATGCGGGCCTTGCCCAGTGTGCCTTTCAGGTCAAAGCGCACGCCGTAGATCGGGGCGGTGGCCGAGGCGGGCATTGCCGGGCCGCCGGCTTCGGGGGGCGGCCCGGCTTCATCGATGGTGTCGATGTGCGCGTGCAGGTCCAGGCTCCTGCCGGCATCCTTGTAGGCCAGCTGCCCCTTGCGCACCACCAGCTGATCGATGTGGACCGTCCAGCGCGGCGTGGGGTCGTCGGGCGCGCGCTGGCGTTCCAGGGTCCAGTTGTTGCGGCCATCGCCGAGGCGGGCCAGGGCGATGTCGGGGCCGGTGAGTTCAAGGGTGTCGATGGCCACTTCGCGTGCCAGCAGGGGCCAAAGGCGCAGCGATGCCCGCGCCATCTCGGCATGGGCCATGGGCCGGGGTTCGGCGGCCTTGCCGGGGCGGGTAAAGCCCGGCGGGTCTTGCATGACCAGTTGCGTGCCTTGCAGCGTGATGCCTGGCACCCAGCGGCGCCAGCCCGTATCGAGCGGCTGCGGCCATTGCCAGGAGGCCGAGAGGTCGCCTTCCACGGCAAAGTGCCGGCCCGTGGCGTTGCTGATGGTCTGGTTGAGCCAGGGTCTGGCATGGTTCCAGTTCAACTGGCCGAGCACGATGGCGCCGATCAGCAGCAAGCCCGCCAACGCCCCGGCCACGCCCACTGCCGTGCGCAACCTGCGCCGATGCGGCGGCGGGGGCGCTGACAAGGACTGTGCGGGCACGGGGGCCTGCGCGGTGCGGGAATCTGTCGGGAGCTCTGTCATGGAACCATCATGCTAGCCCGCAGCGCGCGGTTTTTGGCCGATCTTGCGCGCCCAAGGGTCCATTGGCGCAGTTGTCCTACAGCCTCCTAAAATCCGCACGCCATGCACAACCCCCACCATCCCCATGTTCTGCCCGTGCGCGACGGCGTGAGCCCCAGTTGCGTGGTGCTGCCCTCGCGTGGTCAGGGCAGCATGCTGGACTTTCTGGCCCAGCGCCTGCCGGTGGTGGCGCGCGATGCGTGGTGCCAGCGCATGCTGGCGGGCGAGGTGGTGGATGAGCGCGGGCAGGCAGTGGCGCCAGAGCGGCCATTCGAAGGCGGCCTGCGCTTGTATTACTACCGCAGCCTGCCCGCGGAGCCCATGCTGCCGTTCAGCGAAGCGGTGCTGTACCAGGACGAGCACCTGGTGGTGGCCGACAAGCCGCACTTCATGTCCGTGACGCCCTCGGGCCGCCATCTGCACAACACGCTGCTGGTGCGGCTCAAGCGCCAGCTCGGGCTGCCGCAGCTGTCGCCGCTGCATCGCATCGACCGCGACACCGCCGGGCTGGTGCTTCTGTCGGTGCAGCAGCGCACGCGCGGCGCCTACCAGGCGCTGTTTCGCGACCGCCAGATCACCAAGCACTACGACGCGATTGCGCCTTGGCGTGCAGACTTGGCCTTTCCGCGCGAGCACGCCAGTCGGCTGGAGGAAAGCCCCCAGTTCTTTCGCATGCAGGAAGTGCCCGGCGCGCCCAACAGCCACACCCACATGCAGCTGCTGGAGGTGGCAGGCGACTGGGCGCGCTACCGCCTGTCGCCCATCACGGGCAAGCGCCACCAGCTGCGCGTGCACATGGCCGCCCTGGGCCTGCCGCTGCGCAACGACCCGTTCTACCCGGTCGTCAACGATCCGCCCGAGGGTGACTATTCGCGCCCGCTGCAGCTGCTGGCGCGTTCGCTGGAGTTTGTCGATCCGCTCACCGGAGAACCGCGGGCGTTTGAAAGCCAGCAGCGCCTGGTGTTGCCCGTGGCTTGAGCGACAGCGGCCTCATCGGTGGGAAATGGCGGGAAACGAGAAGGGGTGCAGTTTTCAGCGAAATGTGCTGGCCGCCCTTGCCGGGAGAGTGCTGGAAGCCATGAAAACTGGAGCGGGTGATGGGAATCGAACCCACGTTATTTGCTTGGGAAGCAAGAGTCCTACCATTGAACGACACCCGCGAAGCTGCGAATTATAGGCAGCTCCTAAGGGCTGATTTTCTTGCGCGGCCGCCGGCATGAGGAAACCGGCAGATCCCTGGCGCAGGGGATGCTGCCGGTTTTGGAAGCTTTTGGCCCACAGCGCTTACGCAATCAGCACTGCAAGCTATAAAAAACAGAGCTAACCAGGCAATTCACTATTTCTGGATATCGCCCACGCACAGGTACTTGATCTCCACATAGTCATCCATGCCATGGTGCGATCCCTCGCGGCCCAGGCCCGACTGCTTGACGCCGCCAAAGGGCACATGCTCGGTGGCCAGGATGCCCACGTTGATGCCGACCATGCCGTATTCGAGCGCCTCGCTCACGCGGAAGATGCGGCCCACGTCACGGCTGTAGAAGTAGCTGGCCAGCCCAAACTCGGTGGCGTTGGCTGCGGCTATGGCTTCCTGCTCGGTCTTGAACTTGAACACCGGGGCAAAGGGGCCGAAGGTTTCCTCGCGGGCGCACAGCATGTCGGCCGAGGCGTTGGCCACCACCGTGGGCTCGAAGAACTGGCCACTTCCCAGGTTTTTCAGGCGCTGCCCCCCGGCAACGACCTGGCCGCCCTTGGCAATGGCATCGTCCACATGGCGCTGCACCTTCACGAGGGCCGCCTCCTCGATCAGCGGACCTTGGTTCACGCCATCCTCGAAGCCATTGCCCACCTTGGCCGTCTTCACCCTGGCGGCGAACTTGGCCACGAACGCGTCGTACACGCCTTCCTGCACGTAAAAGCGGTTGGAGCACACGCAGGTCTGGCCGGCATTGCGGTACTTGCTGGCAAAGGCGCCTTCCACGGCGGAGTCGATGTCGGCATCGTCAAACACGATGAAGGGCGCGTTGCCGCCCAGCTCCAGGCTCATCTTCTTGACCGTGGGGGCGGACTGCGCCATCAGGATGCGGCCCACCTCGGTGCTGCCGGTGAAGCTGATGTGGCGCACCACGTCGCTGGCGCACAGCACCTTGCCGATGGCAATCGAGTTGCCGGCATCGGCCGAGAGGATGTTGAGCACGCCCGCCGGAATGCCTGCGCGCACCGCCAGCTCGGCGGCGGCCAGGGCGGTCAGCGGGGTCAGTTCGGCCGGCTTGATGACCACCGGGCAGCCGGCGGCCAGGGCCGGGGCCACCTTGCGCGTGATCATGGCCAGCGGGAAGTTCCACGGCGTGATGGCGGCGCACACGCCGATGGGCTGCTTCAGGACCAAGAGGCGCCGGTTGTTGTCGAACTGGGGCAGGGTCTCGCCGTTGACGCGTTTGGCCTCTTCGGCAAACCACTCCACAAAGCTGGCGCCATAGGCCACTTCGCCCTTGGCTTCGGGGAACGGCTTGCCCTGCTCGGCGGTCATGATGCGGCCCAGGTCATCCTGGTGGGCCATGAGCAGGTCGTACCACTTGCGCAGGATGATGCTGCGCTCCTTGGCCGTCTTGGCACGCCAGGCAGGCCAGGCGGTGTTGGCGGCGGCAATGGCCGCTTCGGCATCCTGCGGGCCGAGGTTGGCCACGTCGGCAAGCTGGAGGCCCGTGGCCGGGTCGTGCACGGCAAAGCGGCTGGCGCCCGCCACCCACTGGCCGTTGATGAGCGCGTCGGTTTTGAGCAGGCTGGGGTCGTTGAGCTGGGCGAGGGGAGAGGCTTTGGTGTCCATGGCTGTCTCGTGTGGGTGGGTAAAGGACAGAGCGTAGCACCCGGCAAAAGCGGGCGCAGCGCAGGGTCAGGGCGCGGTGTGTTCAGGCAATCTTCAGGGGGCGTTTTCACAATGACCTCCATGCCAATCCGGCATGCCAACAGGAGATCATCATGAAGACTCGTACCCTTTGCGCCGCAGCCGCTGCACTGCTGCTTGGCACATCCGCCTTTGCCGATTCGCCATCGTGCACCGCGACCCAGAAGGACACCCGGCTGACGCAGGCGCAAATGCTGCAAAAGCTGGTGGATGCCGGCTACTCGATCGAGCGTTTTGCCACCACCAAAGCCAACTGCTACAAGATGCATGGCTGGGACAAGGACGGCAACCGCGTCGAGATCGTCCACCATCCCGTGGACGGCCGCATCGTGAAACTCGAAATGACCTCCCGGCAGGGTTGACGCCGTGTTTCAGGGTGGGGGCTGGGCAGAAGGGGTGGGGATGGGCGTGCGTGAAACCCCCTAAAATCCCCTGTTCGCCTGCGGGCAGGCCTGCCGCAGCATCTCTGTTCGTGAAGAAAAAGCCCATGACCCCCACTTTCACCGTTGCCGACATCCGCAAGACCTTTCTGGACTTTTTTGCCTCCAAGGGCCACACCGTCGTGGCATCGAGCCCGCTGGTGCCCGGCAACGATCCCACGCTGATGTTCACCAACTCGGGCATGGTGCAGTTCAAGGACGTGTTTCTGGGCACCGACAAGCGCCCCTACAACCGGGCGGTGTCCGTGCAGGCCTGCCTGCGTGCGGGCGGCAAGCACAACGATCTGGAAAACGTGGGCTACACCGCGCGCCACCACACGTTTTTCGAGATGCTGGGCAACTGGAGCTTTGGCGACTATTTCAAGCGCGAGTCGCTCAAGTGGGCCTGGGAGCTGCTGACCGAGGTCTACAAGCTGCCCGCCGACCGCCTGCTGGCCACGGTGTACCAGGAGGACGACGAGGCCTACGACATCTGGACCAAGGAGATCGGCCTGCCGCCCGAGCGCGTGATCCGCATCGGCGACAACAAGGGCGGCCGCTACAAGAGCGACAACTTCTGGATGATGGCCGACACCGGCCCCTGCGGCCCGTGCAGCGAAATCTTCTACGACCACGGTGACCACATCCCCGGCGGCCCTCCGGGCAGCCCCGATGAAGATGGCGACCGCTTCATCGAGATCTGGAACAACGTGTTCATGCAGTTCAACATGGACGAGACCGGCGCCGTCACGCCGCTGCCCGCCCCCTGCGTGGACACCGGCATGGGCCTGGAGCGCCTGGCTGCCATCCTGCAGCATGTGCACAGCAACTACGAGATCGACCTGTTCGAGGCGCTCATCCAGGCCGCCGCGCGCGAGACGCACACCACCGACCTCCACAACAAGAGCCTGCGCGTGATCGCCGACCACATCCGCGCCACCGCGTTTCTGGTCAGCGACGGCGTGATCCCCAGCAACGAAGGCCGTGGCTACGTGCAGCGCCGCATCGTGCGCCGCGCCATCCGCCACGGCTACAAGCTGGGCCAGAAGACGCCGTTCTTCCACAAGCTGGTGGCCGATCTGGTGCGCGTGATGGGCGATGCCTACCCCAAGCTGCGTGCGCAGGAGCAGCGCATCACCGATGTGCTCAAGGCCGAGGAAGAGCGCTTTTTTGAAACGCTGGCCAATGGCATGGAAATCCTCGATGCAGCACTGGACGGCGGCGCCAAGGTGCTGCCCGGCGACGTGGCCTTCAAGCTGCACGACACCTACGGCTTCCCGCTCGACCTGACCAACGACGTGTGCCGCGAGCGCGATGTGGAAGTGGACGAGGCCGGCTTCAAGACGGCCATGGAAAAGCAGAAGGCCCAGGCCCGTGCCGCTGGCAAGTTCAAGATGGACAAGGCGCTGGAATACGCGGGTGCCGCCAACCAGTTCACGGGCTACGATCATCTGGCAGAGACTGCAAAAATCGTAGCTATCTACGTAGACGGAACAAGCGCTGCGGCCCTGAAAGCGGGTCAAAACGGCGTGGTGGTGCTGGACACCACCCCGTTCTACGCCGAAAGCGGCGGCCAGGTGGGCGACGAAGGCGTCATCACCAGCGGCTCGGCCCGCTTTGCGGTGGGCGACACCCTCAAGATCAAGGCCGACGTGTTTGGCCACCACGGCACGCTCGAAGAGGGCACGCTGAACGTGGGTGACACGGTGCAGGCGCAGGTCAACACCGCCGTGCGCGCGGCCACCATGCGCAACCACTCGGTCACGCACATCATGCACAAGGCCCTGCGTGAAGTGCTGGGCAGCCATGTGCAGCAAAAGGGCAGCCTGGTCAATGCCGAGCGCACCCGTTTCGACTTTGCCCACAACGCCGCAGTGACCGATGCCGAGATCCGCGAGATCGAGCGCCGCGTGAACGAGGAAATCCTGGCCAACCAGCCCACGCAGGCCCGTGTGATGGACATTGAGTCGGCCCAGAAGACCGGCGCCATGATGCTGTTTGGCGAGAAGTACGGCGAGACCGTGCGCGTGCTCGACATCGGCACCAGCCGCGAACTGTGCGGCGGCACCCATGTGCAGCGCACCGGCGACATCGGCCTGTTCAAGGTGGTGGGCGAGGGCGGCGTGGCCGCAGGCGTGCGCCGCATCGAGGCGGTGACGGGCGCGAATGCGCTGGCTTACCTGCAGGACTTGGAAGACACCGTGAACCAGGCCGCCAGCACCCTGAAGGCGCCCGTGGCCGAGCTCAATGGCCGCATCGGCCAGGCGCTTGACCATGCGCGTGCGCTCGAAAAAGAAGTGGCGATGCTGAAGGGCAAGCTCGCTTCCAGCCAGGGCGACGAGCTGGTGACGCAGGCTGTCGATGTGAAGGGCCTCAAGGTGCTGGCCGCAGCCCTGCAGGGTGCAGACGCCAAGACCTTGCGCGACACCATGGACAAGCTCAAGGACAAGCTCAAGACCGCCGCCATCGTGCTGGCCGTGGTGGATGGCGACAAGGTGCAGATCGCCGCTGGCGTGACGGCCGACAGCGTGGGCAAGGTCAAGGCCGGCGAGCTGGTGAACTTTGTCGCCCAGCAGGTGGGCGGCAAGGGCGGTGGCAAGCCCGACATGGCCATGGCCGGTGGCACCGATGCGGCCAGGCTGCCCGCAGCGCTGGCTTCGGTGCAGGACTGGGTCGCCCAGAAACTGTGATTGTCAGCGGCCGGGGCCGCTGACCCACACCGCAGGGTGGCCTGTATCCTGGTGCGCCCACGATCGGGTGCAGGGATTCCCACCGAGGCAACGTCCCCGAGCCGGGCTCCTGCCATCGCCCGGCACACCCCAGGCCGGGCGCGAGTGCCGCTTGCTGGTGTCGGTCCGTCCTCCTGAAGTCGGTGGCGCCAGAGCAGGGCCGGGGCGTTTGACTGGGGCTCGCGGTGCGGGTGGGGGCAGGTTCTCAGTGGCGTCGAACAAAGACCACGTCCCAGACGCCATGCCCCAGCCGCAGGCCGCGATTTTCGAACTTGGTCAGGGGGCGGTATTCGGGTTGCGGTGCAAAGCCCTGGGCGGTGTTGGCGAGCAGCGGCTCTGCGCCCAGTACCTGCAGCATCTGCTCGGCATAGGGTTGCCAGTCGGTGGCGCAGTGCAGGTAGCCGCCGGGCTTGAGGCGCGCGGCCAGCTTGGCAACCAGCGCTGCCTGGATCAGGCGGCGCTTGTTGTGCTTTTTCTTGTGCCAGGGATCGGGAAAGAAGATATGGATGCCGTCCAGGCACGCAGGTGCGAGCATGTGGTCGATCACCTCGACGGCATCGTGCTGCAGGATGCGGATGTTGGTCAGGCCCTGTTCGCCGATGCGCTTGAGCAGGGCGCCGACACCGGGCTCGTGCACTTCGCAGCACAGGAAATTGTCGTTCGGGCGCACGCGGGCGATATGGGCCGTGGCCTCGCCCATGCCAAAGCCGATTTCGAGCACCAGCGGGGCGCTGCGGCCAAAAGCGGCATCGGCGTCGAGCGGTGCCGCCGTGTAGGGCAGTACAAAGCGCGGCCCGAGGTCTTCAAAGGCCTTGGCCTGGCCCGTGGTGGTGCGGCCCGCACGGCGCACAAAGCTCTTGATGGTTTTGGGATAGGCCACACCGGCAGGCGGTGTGCCGGCGGTCGCATCGGCTGCAGTGGCTGCAGGGTGCGCGGGGGCTGGGGCAAGGGTGGGATCGGTCACGGTGGTCGATTGTAGTTTCGCGCCCAGGCGCTGACCCACATCTCCAGGGCCTGCGGCAGTGATTTTTGGTGCGACGGCGCCAGCGCCGGCAGGCCCAGCATCCGGGCGGCTTCGCCCAGGGCCTGCAAGGGGTCGCGAAGATCGAGCGCTGCAGCACCGTTTTGCTTGGAAAGCTTTTCGCCGTTGGCGCCGCAGACCAGCGGGGTGTGCAGGTAGCAGGGCGTGGCAACACCCAGCGCCTGCTGCAGCAGGATCTGGCGCGGCGTGTTGTCGGCCAGATCTTCGCCGCGCACCACGTGCGTGATGTGCTGGGCCGCATCGTCCACCACCACGGCCAGCTGGTAGGCCCACAGGCCGTCGGCGCGGCGCAGCACAAAGTCGCCGACCGCACTGGCCACCTGTTGTGACTGCGGGCCGAGGCGGCGGTCCGTCCAGTGCACCGTGTCATTGGCTATTGAAAATATCGCTGCTTGCGCCTTATCTACGGGTTCGAGCGGCTGATTTTTCAGGAAATCCGTGGCGTTGAAGCGCCAGGATCGCGCGGGCCGCCCGCGCAGGCCGTGGCGGCAGGTGCCGGGGTAGGGCAAGGCGGCATGGCGCGCGCGGCCATGGCCTTGCGCCGCGTGGGCGTCTTCGATGTCCTTGCGCGAGCAGGCACAGGGGTAGGCATGGCCTTGCACGATGAGCTGGTCCAGCGCCTGCTGGTACAGCGCGCCGCGGGCCGATTGCCACACCGGTGCTTCATCGGGCACCAGCCCGCAGGTGGCCAGCTGCTGCAGGATGAGCTCGGCAGCGCCAGGAATGCAGCGTGGTGTGTCCACGTCCTCGATGCGCACCAGCCAGCGCCCGCCTTGGCCGCCATTCCAGGCGCGCGCATCCAGCCAGCTGGCCAGCGCAGCCACCAAGGAGCCCGCATGCAGCGGGCCGGTGGGCGAGGGAGCAAAGCGGCCCTGGTAGGTGCTGGCCTGCCGCTGGGCCCCTTCGCCATTCGTCATGCCACGGCGAGTGCCAGCTCCAGACCGGACACAAAAGCATCTTCCAGGCGGTGGCCCAGGCACCAGTCGCCGCAGGCGCCCAGGGCCAGGCTGGCATCCCACAGGTGGCTCTGGCCCAGGGGCTGGGTGGTTTGCGCATAGCGCCAGCGGCGCGTGTCGGCATGGGTGGGTTGCGCACGGATGCCAGTCACCTCGGCAAACGCCTTGAGCAGCTTCGATTGCACGCGCTCCACATCGTCTTCGAGGTGTTCTGCCGACCAGGCCGGACTGGCTTGCACCGTCCAGCGCTCGATGGTGGTGCGGCCGGGTTTGGACGACTCGCGTGCCAGCCATGCAATGCGGTGGTGGGTGCTGCGCGCGGCGTTCCACTGCGGCCCCAGGGTGGTCAGGCCCGGGCGCACGGCCTGTGGGTAGGCGAGCATCAATGTCCAGCAGGGGGCGGTGTGCACACTGGAAAGGGCGGCCGTCAGAGGGGTGTCCAGAGATGAGGCCGCCAGCAGCGCCTGGGCGGGCGTGGCGGGCTGGGCCAGCAGCACCGCATCGAAGCCGGCGTAGACATGCTGTGCGCCGCCGGATCCTTCGGTACGCAGCTGCCAGTGGGTGTTGTTGAGGGGGTCGCGTTCGATGCTGCTCACGCGGGTGTCGGTAATGAGCTGGCCGGCCTGCAGCAGCGGGGCGGCCCAGGTGGTGACGAGGGCGTTCATGCCCGGACTGGCCACCCAGTGCGGTTCGCGGGTGGGCAGGCCCGCCGCTGCCACGCGGCCTGCCGCGTCGAGCACGCGCACGGCGTTGGCGCTCCAGGGGCGGCACAGGCCGGGCACGGTTTCGATCGCCTTGGCGAAGCGCGGGTCTCGCACGGTGAAATATTGCGCGCCCGCATCGAAGCTGCCGAACGGCGAATCGATGGTGGTGGTGCGCCCGCCGGCCCGGGGCGATTTTTCAAAAATGGTGACCTGGTGGCCCGCTTGCACCAGCGTGCGCGCGCAGGCCACGCCCGCCATGCCGGCGCCAATGATGGCGAAATGGCGCGGTGCCTTTGCTGCCTTCCCGGCCTTGCCGGATGGGCGTTGTGCGGGTGCTGATGCCTGGGTGCCGGGGCGTCGGGGCCGTTTGGCGGGGCGGGAAACAGGTGAAGTCATGGAAGGCCTTTCGGAGACGGTCGGCTACAGAAATATGACAAGGGCCACTCTACACGCCCGGCGCGGGGTCGGACATCAGAAATGGTGGTGGTTTTCCAGCAGGGCCCTGCGCGTGGTCGGGCTTTGCAGCTGGTTCAGCCACCACTGCAGCGCCCGTCCGGGCGCCGTGAAGCCAGGCCCACCCCATGCGTAGTGGATGCGCATGTTGCGCTCCGGGCGGGCCACGCGGCGTGCCACCAGGTGGCCGGCTTCCAGGTAGGGGCGCACCATGGGTTCGGGCAGAAAGCCGCCGCCCAGGCCGCGCAGCTGCGCCTGCACCTTGGCCTGCATGGTGTCCACCGTGAGCACGTCCTGCCCGCCCAGCAGGCCCATGGTGGCGCCACCGCGCCGCGCAGAGTCGGCCACGGCCACGGCGCGGTGCTGCAGCAAGGTGGCGTCGGTGATGGGTTCGGGCACCGAGGCCAGCGGGTGGTGGGGCGCCACCACGTAAGTGAACAAAAGCTCGCCCAGCAGCCCCTGCTGCAGGCCGGCCACGTTGGAGCCCTCGACCGAGACGCCGATGGCCAGGTCGGCATGGCCCGATGTCAGTGCTTCCAGGGTGCCGGTCATGATGCCGTCGCGCAGCTTCAGGTGCGTGGGCGGGGCCATGGCGTAGAACGCATCCACGAGCTCCAGCAGGGTGTGGGGCGAGACCACGCCGTCCACGGCAATCGTGAACTGGGGTTCCCAGCCCGTGGCCACGCGGCGCACGCGGTTGGCCACGGCATCGATCTCGCGCAGCAGCCGTGCGCCCTCGCGCAGCAGCTCGGCGCCGGCTTCGGTGGGCCGTGCCTGGCGGGCCGTGCGGTCAAAGAGCAGCACATCCAGGGCGTCCTCGATCTGGCGCACCCGGTAGGTCAGCGCGCTGGGGACCAGGCCCAGGTGCCGGGCCGCTGCAGCAAAGCTGCCAGTTTCCGAAATCACCTGTAGCATGGCGAGGCTGTCCGGCGTGAGAACGTCGTAGGAGTGGGGCATGGTGGAAATGTTAGTTCAGATATTTTGAACGATTCCGACAATCCTGCAGGCCCTGCGATGGCGGCCCGCCCAATACAGTGGAGTCTTGAAAGGAGCAATCACCATGCTGACTGTTCGTAAATCGCAAGACCGGGGCCACGCCGACCATGGCTGGCTCCATTCCTTCCACAGCTTCTCGTTTGCGGGTTACTACGATCCCCGCCATATGGGCTTTGGCAATCTGCGCGTCATCAATGAAGACCGCATTGCGCCCGGGACCGGCTTTGGTACCCACAGCCACCGCGACATGGAAATCATCAGCTATGTGCTGTCGGGCGAATTGGCCCACAAGGACAGCATGGGCAACGTGAAGGGCATCCCCCCGGGCGATGTCCAGCGCATGAGCGCCGGCACGGGCGTGACGCACAGCGAGTTCAACCATGCTGCCGGCCAGACCACGCATTTCCTGCAGATATGGATCCTGCCCAACGTGCGGGGCATTGCGCCCAGCTACGAGCAAAAGACTTTTGCCGACGCTGAAAAGCGGGGTGTGCTGCGGCTGGTGGCATCGCCCGACGGTGCGCAGGGCTCGGTGACCGTGCATGCCGATGCCGCGCTGTATGCCGGGCTGCTGGATGGCCCGGAGGCTGTCACCCAGCCCCTGAACCCGGCGCGCAAGACCTATGTGCACCTGGTGCGCGGTGCGCTGCGTGTCAATGGCCAGCCATTGGCCGGCGGCGATGCCGCGCTGCTTGAAAACGAGTCCTCCCTGGCGTTGACCGAAGGCCACGATGCCGAGGTGTTGGTGTTTGATCTGGCCGCTTGAGTTGTTTGAGTTTTTCCTTCATCTTTTTCAGGAGTCCACCATGCTTTCTTCTCTGCAAAATCCCCTGGCCCTTGTGTCTCGCCTGCTGTTCGCCGTGCTGTTTCTGCCGGCGGGCATTGGCAAGTTCACTGGCTTTGCCGGCACGGTGGGCTATATTTCTTCGGTGGGGCTGCCCATGCCCACCGTGGCGGCGGCCGTTGCCGCCGTGGTCGAGGTGGTGGGTAGCCTGGCGCTGATCGTGGGCTTTGGCACCCGGTTTGCCGCGCTGGTGCTGGCCTTCTTTACGCTGGTGGCCAGTTTCTTCTTTCATGCCTACTGGGCTGTGCCAGCCGACCAGCAGATGATCACGCAGCTGCTGTTCTTCAAGAACATCGCCGTGGTGGGTGGCTTGCTGGCGCTGACGGCATTTGGCGCTGGCGCCTGGAGCGTTGACGGTCAACGCTCCGGCCGTTGAACCGTTGAAAGATCCCGCTCCCGCTGCTCCCGCTGCTCTCGCTGCGGCGGGCGGGAGTGGCTGTTTGATTTTTTGCCTGAAAGTCGTTCCATGTCCCTGATTGCAGTGGTTTATCACTCGGGCTATGGCCACACCCAGCGCATGGCGCAGGCCGTAGCCGACGGCGCCGATGCCCAGCTCATCGCGATTGATGCCGACGGCAACCTGCCCGAGGACGGCTGGGACACCCTGCTGGCTGCACAGGCCATCATCCTGGGTTCGCCCACCTACATGGCGGGCCCCAGCTGGCAGTTCAAGAAGTTTGCCGATGCCTCGTCCAGGCCCTGGTACAACCAGGCATGGAAAGACAAGCTGTTCGCCGGCTTCACCAACAGCGCCAGCCCCAGTGGCGACAAGCAGATCACGCTGGACTATCTGTTCCACCTGGCCATGCAGCACGGTGGCCTGTGGGTGGGGGCGGGCACCCTGCCTTCCAACGCGAAAGCGGCCACGCGCAGCGATGTGAACTGGCTGGGGGCGTTCAGCGGAGCCATGGCGCAGTCGCCCTCCGATGCCTCTGCGGCCGAGATGTTTGCGGGCGACCTGGAAACCGGCCGGCTGCTGGGCCAGCGCGTGGCAGCGGTCGCGGCGCGGCTTGGTTCCTGATCCACTGAACCCCTTGGAGTACCCGATGACCATTGAACTCAGTCGCATTCAATCCACGCCCATGGCGCAGACACTCACCATCCGCAGCCACGCGCTGGTGGTGGATGGCACGGCAGAAGAGGGCGGCGACGACGCCGGCCCGAATCCGCACGACCTGTATGACGCGGCACTAGGTTCGTGCAAGGCACTCACGGTGCTCTGGTACGCGCGCCGCAAGGGCATCCCGGTGACCGACGTGCGCACGGTGATAGAGCGCGATGCCTCGGCCGAGCGCGCGGGCACCTACCGCCTTGCGGCCCGCATGCAGATCAGCGGCGAGCTCAGCGATGCCCAGCTGCAGGAGCTGCAGGCCGTGGCGCACAAATGTCCGGTGCACAAACTCATGACGGCTGTCACCACCGAAATCACCACCACCGTGGAGCGCATGGCATGAGCGGCGAGCACCTCCTGCGCCTGAAGGGGCACGACAAGGATCTGGGCGGTGGCTTCACCGTGCGCCGCCTGCTGCCTTCGCTGCAGCGCAGGGCCGTAGGGCCTTTTCTGTTCTTTGACCACTTTGGCCCCGTCACGGTGCACCCGCAGGACGAGTACGACGTGCGCCCGCATCCGCACATCGGCCTGGCCACCGTGACGTATCTGTTCGAGGGCGCAATGATGCACCGCGACAGCCTGGGTTCGCTGCAGCAGATCGAGCCCGGCGCCATCAACTGGATGACCTCGGGGCGTGGCATCGTGCATTCCGAGCGCCGCCCCGAGACCCTGGCCGGGCGCGACTACGTGAACCACGGCGTTCAGCTGTGGGCCGCGCTGCCGCGCGAGCACGAGGAGGTGGCGCCCGCCTTTGTGCACACGCCCGCCGAGGTCATTCCCGAGGTGCGTGTCGGCGACGCCGTGGTGCGTGTGCTGATCGGTACTGCTTTTGGGCAGACCTCCCCCGTGGCCACTTTCGCCCCCACGCTGTACCTGGACGTGCAATTGCCCGCCGGTGCCGCTCTGGACCTGCCTGCGCTGGCCCCCGAAATGGCGATCTACTGCGTGAATGCCGACCTGTTGCTCGACGGCGAGGCCGCGCCCCTGCCTGCGCTCACCCTGGGCGTGCTGCCCCAGGGGCAGGCCACCACGGTGCGCTGCCCGGCAGACGCCGTGACCAGCCCGCCGACCCATCCAGGTGCTGGTGCGCGTATCGTGGTCATCGGTGGCGCACCGCTGGACGGGCCACGCCACATGTGGTGGAACTTCGTCTCCAGCCGCAAGGAGCGCATCGTGCAGGCGGCGCAGGACTGGGAAGACCAGGCCATGGGCAAGGTGCCGGGCGAGGTGGAGTGGATTCCGCTGCCCGAGCGCCGTTTCAAGCCTTGATGCGGGGGGCAACCCATGCGCGAGAGAATTCTGGTGAAATAAGGCTTAAGTGCTTATGAGATAAGCGCTTTTTGCTCACTTCTCAATAGCGTTTTCAGGCGCGGTGCGCAAGGCGCCGGTGGACAGGTCGGCGGCCAGCGTACGGCGCTCGTCGAACACGAAACAGCCGCCGTGGTAATGCGCGCCATCCGTTTCCTCGAAATATTTCAGGATGCCGCCTTCGAGCTGGTACACGTGGGTGAGCCCCTCTTCGTGCATCAGGATGGCGGCCTTTTCGCAGCGGATGCCGCCCGTGCAAAAGCTCACCACCGTCTTGTCCGCCAGGTCACTCTTGTGGGCCCGCAGGGCCGGGGGGAACTCGGTGAACTTGTCGATGCGCCAGTCGATGGCGTTGTCGAATGTGCCTTCATCCACCTCGAAGGCATTGCGCGTGTCCAGCGTCAACACGGGGCGGCCCGTGTCGTCATGGCCCTGGTCCAGCCAGCGGCGCAGGGTGGCCGGCGTGACGGCAGGCGCCCGGCCCTCGGAGGGCTGGATCGCGGGGTGGTCCATGCGGATGATCTCGCGCTTGACCTTGACGAGCATCTTGCGAAACGGCACGGTGTCCGACCAGCTCTCCTTGGGGGAGAGGTCGGCAAAGCGCGGGTCGGTGCGCAGGGCATCGACAAAGCCGCGCACCGCCGCTGCCGGGCCCGCCAGAAACATGTTGATGCCTTCGTGGGCCAGCAAGATGGTGCCCTTGAGCGCAGCGGCCAGGGCGCGCTCGTGCAGAAGAGCGCGCAATGCCTCTGCATCCGGCAGGGGCACGAACTTGTAGCAGGAGATGTTCAGGACAGTATTCATGGCAGAAATTTCGTGATGGCACCTGGCCCGCATCCGGGCGCTGCGCCGGGGCCACTCTCAGGCCTTGGGTACCCGCAGCGTGGATTCGATCTTGTCGGCCAGCTGGGCAAGGGCCGGTGAAGCGGCACAGCCCGGTGTCCGCAGCAGCGCTTTTGCAGTGGGCGCTACGGAGGAGGTTGGGTTGCTGGATGAAGGGGGCAGCACGTCGCTCATTGCATAACCTTCAGTTGCTGTAGTGCATGCAGGGCCTCGGCGTCGGTGCGGTACATGGCCAGCCCCGCGCCGGGCGCCAGCACCCCTGCGCGGCGCAGCATCTGCTCCACCGGAAGCTTGAGGCCGCTCAGGTGCAGCGTGCCTGCGCGGGTGCGCATGGTGGCCAGCAGATTGGCGAAGGTTTCCACACCGGTCATGTCGATGCGGTTGATGGGCTGGGCCAGCAGGCAGACATGCACCACATCGGGGTGTGCAGCCAGGTGGTCCATCACCCGGCGTTCGAGTGCGCTGGCGGAGGCAAAGTCGAGTTCGGCATCCATGCGCAAGGCCAGCAGGTGCGGCGCCAGTGCCGGGAGCTGCCACAGGTGCCGGTCGCGCAGGCTGCCGTCGGGGTGCAGCCCCACTTCGATGATGCGCGGGTGCAGGCGCTGGTAGAGGAAATGGCTCAGGTTCATCAGCAGGCCCACCAGCACACCCCAGTACATGCGGGGGGCCGTGGCCAGCGTCAGGCCAAAAGTGATGCCGGAGATGACCGCCTCGACGCGGGAAATGCGCCACAGCCGCAGGAAGCTGGCGGGTTGGATCAGGCTGGTGACGGCTGTCACCACCACGGCTGCCAGCACCGATTGCGGCACATGGTAGAGCGCCGGGGTCAGCCACAGCAGCACCACCAGCACCAGCGCGATGGCAAACACGGTGGCCCAGCCGCTGCGGGCCCCGGCATACAGGTTGATGGCCGAGCGCGAGAACGAGGCGCTGGTGGCGAAACTACCGCACAGGCCACTGCTGATCTTGGCCAGACCTTGGCCGATCAGGTCCTGGTTCTCGTTCCAGCGCTCGCCCGAGCGCTGGCTGTCCACCTTGGCACTGGACGCCGTTTCCAGGAAGCTCACCAGCGTGACCACCAGCACCGGCATCACGAGGGCCGCAAAGCTGGACCAGGGCAGGGCGCCCGGCCAGTAAAGGCTGGGCAGGCCGGCAGGCAAGGCGCCCACCACTGCGCCGTCGGCCTCGGCGTAGCCCAGGACCCAGCTAAGGGCCCCGGCGGCCCCCAGCACCACGATCGCGGCCGGAAAGCCCGGACGCAGCCTGCGCGCCAGCATCAGCAGCACCAGGCTGCCCAGCCCGAAGGCAGCTGCGGTCAGGTCGAAGTGGCCCAGCGAGGGCGTCGTCCACAAGGCCCCCAGATCGGAGCGCAGACCTGTCAGCGCGCCGAGCTGAGACGACAGAATCAGCAGCGCCGCTGCCTGGGTGAAGCCGCTGAGCACCGGCGAGGTCACGAGGTTGAGCAGCCAGCCAAAGCGCGCCAGTCCCATCACCAGCTGCAGCAGGCCCGACAGAATCGCCATCCAGGCGGCCATGGCTACCCACTGCGCGCTGCCGGGCTCGGCCAGACCCGAGAGCGACGCGCCGATCAACAGGCTGGTGAGGGCCGTGGGCCCCACTCCCAGGCGCGTGGAGGCGCTGAACAGCACGGCCACCAGTGCCGGCACGAGGGAGGCATAGATGCCTGTTACCAGCGGCATGCCCGCCAGCGCGGCGTAGGCAACGCCCTGTGGCACCAGCATCAGGCCCACGGTCATGCCGGCCCAGAACTCCCCCCTGAGCAAGGCGCGGTCAGGGCGCGGCCAGGCCAGAAAAGGCAGCCAACGGGACAAAGGGTGAAGCGACATCCCCACTATTGTCGCCGTTGTGCGGGCTCGGCGCCTTGTGCGCCGCGCTGCGGGAGAGGGTGGCTGGCGATGTTGTCCTACAGTCCATTCGGCGCTTTCCGACCCTGGTGGGTGTGTGACTTGCCTACATTCACACCATCTTTAAGGAGTCGCACATGAATATCCGCCAATTTCCGCACAGCAACCCGCAACGCATCTGGACCCTTCTCGGTGCCAGTGCCCTGGCGTTTGGGCTGGCTGCCTGCAGCAAGCAGGAGGAACCCACCGTGGGACAAAAACTCGATTCCGCTGTCCAGAAAACCGAACAGGCAGCCGCAGAGGCGCAGACAAAGGCAGAAAGCGCACTCAAGAACGCGGAAACCAAGGTGGAGGAAGGCGCCGCCACGGTGCAGTCGGGCGCCCAGGAAATGGGCAGCGCCGCCATGGGTGCCGTGGATGACGCCACCATCACGGTGCAGGTGTCTGCCGGCCTGGCCAAGGACCCCGACCTGAGTGCATTCAAGATCGATGTGGACACCCGTGCCGGTGCCGTCACGCTCACAGGCCCCGCACCCAATGCAAGCGCCCGCGAGCGTGCTGAAACCATCACCAAAGGCGTCAAGGGTGTGCTATCGGTGACCAACAACCTCAAGGTCGCCAGCTGACATCCGGCATCCTGGGGGCGCCGCCGGGGATGCGCTTTGGCGCGGACGTTTGGCAGTCGGACGGTGTTGTCGCGCGCTACCATGCCAGGCATGAATGAAGATTCCGCTTTCGGCCCCGCCACCCGCATCGTCCACCATGCCTACACACCTCCCGCCGGGTTTGTTGCACCCCAGCCTGGCGTTTTCAAGGCCTCCACCGTCATTTTTCCCAATGTGGCGGCGATGCGGTCGCGCGAATGGAAAGACAAGAGCGGCTACACCTATGGCCTGCACGGCACGCCCACCACCTTCATCCTGGAAGAGCGCCTGTGCGCGCTGGAGGGCGGGCGGCAGTGCGTGCTGGTTCCCAGCGGCCTGGCGGCGATTGCCAACGTGGCGCTGGCCTTGCTCCGCCCCGGGGATGAAGTCCTGATTCCAGACAACGCCTACGGCCCCAGCAAGGATCTGGCCAACGGGGAGCTGGCCCGTTTCGGCATTCGCCACGTACTGTATGACCCCCTCGATCCTGCGGATCTGGCCGCGCGCATCACTTCGGCAACCCGGCTGGTGTGGCTGGAAGCACCCGGGTCGGTGACCATGGAGTTTCCCGATCTTTGCGAACAGGTGCGTATCTGCCGTGCCCGGGGGGTGATGTCGGCACTCGACAACACCTGGGGCGCCGGCCTGGCATTTGCGCCCTTCGATCTGGGCGGGGATGGCAGCGGCAACCTGGCGGTCGATGTATCGGTCCATGCGCTCACCAAATACCCCAGCGGCGGTGGCGATGTGCTGATGGGCAGTGTCATCACGCGCGACCTGGCCCTGCACATGAAAATCAAGCTCACCCACATGCGACTGGGCCTGGGCATTGCCGCCAACGACGCCGAAGCCGTGCTGCGCGCCTTGCCCAGCATCGGTTTGCGCTACCGCGCGCACGATGCGGCGGCACGCCAGCTGGCGCTGTGGATGCAGCAGCAGAGCGCTGTGGCCCAGGTGCTGCACCCGGCACTGCCCGGCGCGCCGGGACATGCCCACTGGCGGGCCCTGTGCGGCGCTGCCAACCATGGCGACGGCGCTGCGGCTGGCTTGTTCAGCGTGATGATCGATGCGCGCTACAGCCAGGCCCAGGTCGATGCGTTCTGCGACGGCCTGCGCCTGTTCAAGCTGGGCTACAGCTGGGGCGGCCCCATGAGCCTGGTGGTGCCCTACCAGCTGGCGTCCATGCGCCGCCGCCCTGTGCCGCACCTGCTGCCTGGCACGCTGGTGCGCTTTTCTGTGGGGCTGGAAGATGTGGCAGATCTCCGCCAGGATTTGCAGCAGGCCATGGCCCGGGCTTTCGGCGCGGTCTGATGGCCTGATGGCACGGTGGCGGCGCTGGGGTGGTAGTTTCCTCAGTGGCGCATGGCGGGCAGGTGGCTTAGGGTGTTGACATATATCAACGGGCGTTGCGCCCACCGACCCAGCCCGTCTCCGCAACTTGTTGCCATTACCGCCATGTCCGCACCTCCCGCCGCCCAAGTTTCACCTGCCACAGCCGTGGCGATCACGCTCCATCCGCTGCGCCTTGCCGATCCCTTCCACTGGTTGCGCAAGGGCATCCAGGATGTGGTGGCCGCGCCGGGCATTGCCCTTTTTTATGGCGCGTGCTTCTGGGGCATGGCGCTGGTGCTGGGCTGGGTGTTTCGCACGCGGCCCGAATACACCATGTCGCTGGCCAGCGGGTGCCTGCTGCTGGGGCCGTTTCTGGCGATGGGCCTGTATGACACCAGCCGGCGCCGCGAGGCGGGCCAATCGCCCGATCTGGGGCAATCCATCACCTGCTGGGACAGTCACATGGGCAGCATGGGCATGCTGGTGCTGGTGCTGGTGGTGCTGGAGCTGCTGTGGGGCCGCGCCTCACTGGTGGTGTTTGCCGTTTTCTTCAACACCGGCATGCCGTCCACCACCGGGGTGATGGCGGCCATTTTCAACCCCCAGAACTGGGGCTTTGTCGGCGTCTATCTGGCGGTGGGCGGTGCCTTTGCTGCGCTCGTTTTCTCGACGTCGGTGGTTTCCATTCCGATGATCCTGGACCGTGACACCGATGCGCTGACCGCGGGCATCACCAGCATGCGGGTGGTGCTGGAGAACGCCGCCGTCATGCTGCTGTGGGGGCTGTTGATCACGCTGATCGTGGCCGTGTCGCTGTGGTTGTGGGGCGCCGGCCTGCTGCTCGCTGGCCCGGTGCTGGGCCATGCCAGCTGGCATGCCTACCGCGCGGCGGTGTCTTCTGTGCCACGCGTGGCGGTTTGAGGCGCCCTGAGGGCAAACTGTTAAAGTGGACTCCTACTTCAGGAAGCAAATACCTTGGCAACACCCAACTACGGATACGAAAAGCGCCAGCGCGAGCTCGCCAAAAAGCAAAAAAAGGAAGACAAGCTCAAAGCCAAAAACCAGCGCAGGCCCGATGAGCCGCAACACGAACAGCCGGGCGGTGGGGCTGCAGCGTTGGCATCGCCCGCGCCCGCCGAACCGTCGGAGCCTGCCGGCCATTGATTTTTTCCACGGCTCTTAGAGCCTGTTGACGATCTCCCAGGGGTCGCGCAGCGGTCTTTGCGCGATGGGATGCAAGGCGCGGTGCGCAGTGGATAGCCCGGCTATCCACCAGCGCCGCAACGCCGCAGACCGCCCGCAAGGACCGCTGCCCCAAGGGTTGGAGCACAATCGGGCCGATGTACTTGGAGTGTTGGCGCCCCGGCTGCTTTCATGGGCACCAGCCCATGCGGCGCATCCGAAGCATCCACTCATCCCGATGGCGCTCCAACGCGATCCCCTGCGAGATCGTCAACAGGCTCTTAACGCAAGAGCTTCTGGAGTTCCGGCCACACGTTGGCCAGCATCTGTGGATGCGCCTCGGCGCGTGGGTGGATGCGGTCTGGCTGGAACAGCCGGGTAGGGTCGGGCCCATCGGCCACGCCCTTGAGGAAAAACGGCACCACACCCGCCTTGTGCGCCTTGGCTACCGCCGCAAAGGTGGACGCAAAACGGTTGGCGTAGTCGGTGCCGTAGTTGGGTGGCACCTGCATTCCCACCAGCAGTACCCTGGCTCCCGATTGCTGCGCTGTCTGCACCATCCACGACAGGTTTTCCTCGGTATTTTTCAGTGGCAGGCCCCGCAGGGCGTCATTGCCGCCGAGCTCGATCACCACCTGGCTGGGCTGGTGCTGTGCCAGCAGCGCCGCCAGGCGCGAACGCCCGCCGGAGGTGGTTTCTCCACTGACGCTGGCATTCACCACGGTGGCTGCGATCTTTTCCTGCGCCAGGCGCTTTTCCAGCAAAGCCACCCAGCCGGTGCCGTGCGCCAGACCGTATTCGGCGCTGAGCGAGTCACCGAGCACCAGGATGACCTTGGGCCGCGCCGAGGCCGCCTGTACCTTGCCGCCCGGCTGTGCCACGGCCACGGGGGTGCAAAGGCCCGCCAGTGCGCCGGCTGCTGCTGTCAGGATAAAGTGGCGTCGATGCAGATCGCAAATCACAATAAAAAGCCTTTCATGTCCGAAACCTCCCCCACGCCAGCCACACCCATTATTGCGGTCGAGCATGTATTCAAGTCGGTGACCGACTCCACCGGCACGCTGGACATTCTGCGGGATATCGATTTCCGCCTGGCGCCTGGGGAAACCGTGGCGATTGTCGGTGCGTCAGGCTCGGGCAAAAGCACCCTGCTGTCGATCATTGCGGGCCTTGACACCCCCACGCGCGGCACCGTGCGGCTCGATGGCCAGGATCTGTTTGCGCTGAGCGAAGACGGCCGCGCCGCGCTGCGGGCGCAAAAGGTGGGCTTCGTTTTCCAGAGTTTCCAGCTCATGGGCAACCTCACGGCGCTGGAAAACGTCATGCTGCCACTCGAACTGGCCAATCGCAGTGATGCCCGCGCGGCCGCCACCGAGATGCTCAGGCATGTCGGGCTGGGGCAGCGCCTGGGGCATTACCCCAAAGTGCTCAGCGGGGGGGAGCAACAGCGCGTGGCGCTGGCACGCGCTTTTGTGATGCGGCCGGCCGTGTTGCTGGCCGACGAGCCCACCGGAAGCCTCGATTTCGCCACCGGCGAGACCATCATGCAGCTGATGTTTGACCTCAACCGCGAGCAAGGCACCACGCTGGTGCTGGTCACGCACGATCGTGCCATTGCCCAGCGCTGCGAGCGCCTCATCAGCATCGAGGCCGGCCAGGTCAGTCCCTGAGCCCGCCGACGCTTCAGGGGGCCGGGTGTTTGCGTGCTGGATCCGCCCAGCGGCAGGCCACGGCCGTGAACAGCACATCGGTGGATGAATTGAGTGCCGTCTCGGCCGAGTCCTGCAGGATGCCGATGATGAAACCGATCGCCACGACCTGCATAGCCACATCGTTGCTGATCCCGAACAGGCTGCATGCCAGCGGAATCAGCAGCAGCGAGCCGCCGGCCACGCCCGAGGCGCCACAGGCGGAAACGGCGGCCACCACGCACAGCAGCAGGGCCGTTGGCGCGTCCACCGCAATGCCCAGGGTGTGCGCTGCCGCCAGCGACAGCACGCTGATGGTGATGGCCGCACCGGCCATGTTGATGGTGGCGCCCAGTGGAATGGCGATGCTGTAGGTGTCTTCGTTCAGGTTCAGGCGTTTGGCCAGCGCGAGGTTGATGGGAATGTTGGCCGCCGAGCTGCGCGTGAAGAACGCCGTCACGCCGCTCTCGCGCAGGCAGGTGAATACCAGCGGATAGGGATTGACGCGCAGCGCCAGAAAGACGATGAGCGGATTGACCGCCAGGGCCACAAACACCATGCAGCCCAGCAACACGCCCAGCAGGTGCGCATAGCCCCATAGCGCCTGTGTGCCGGCTTCCGCGAAGGTACTGGCCACCAGGCCCAGAATGCCCAGGGGCGCAAAGCGGATCACGACCTGGATGATGACGGAAACGCTGGCCGCCAAGTCGTGCATGACGGCGCGCGTGCCCGCGCTGGCGTGGCGCATGGCCAGGCCAAGGCCCACCGCCCAGGCGAGGATACCGATGTAGTTGGCATTCATCAGAGCCCGCACGGGGTTGTCCACCACGTTCATGAGCAGCGCCAGCAGCACATCCTGGATGTTCGTTGGGCCATTGGCTGCATTCGCAGGCGCCTGCAGCGCCAGGGTGGACGGAAACCACAGGCTGGCCGTGACGCCCACGATGGACGCCGCCAGCGTGCCCACCAGGTACAAAAACAGCACCGGTCGCATGTGGGTGGCTTCGCCGGGCTGGTGGTTGCTGATGGCGGAAATCACCAAAATGAACACCAGCACGGGGGCGACGGCCTTGAGGGCAGAAATGAACAGCGTGCCCAGAATGGCCACCTTGGGCGTGGCGGCCGGAAAGAACACAGCCAGAGCAATGCCTGCAAACAGGGCCATCACAATCTGCGTGACCAGGCTTGTGCGCTGTACCCAGCGAAGCGGGTGAAGAATCATGGTGTTGAGCAAAGGTAAAACAGGCCAGTGGGTGCGGCAAAAAATGCAAAAAACAGCTGCCGTCCCCAATCGAAAGGGCTGGCGTGATGCCAGCCCGCAAAGCCACACCGGCACACAGGAATCGGCGCAAAAGATAGCAACGTCGCCTGCGGATCGAGCAATGGAAAGGCGCGATTTTAGGCGCTTCAGGGCAAACCCTTGGCGCAAGACCTTCGCGCGCACGATGCCGTGGTTTGGCCAGCGACCGGGTGCACGCCAACCTGTGGGCCTGGCAATGCCCGGATAATCCCCCCATGTCCAGCCCCAAAGTTCTCTTCGGCTTTCACGCCGTGGGCGTGCGTCTGAAGACCGCGCCGCAATCCATCATCGAGATTTACTACGAAGCCACGCGGCGCGACGCCCGCATGCGCCAGTTTCTCGACCGCGCCCGCGAGGCCGGTGCGCGCCTGATCGAGGCCGACAGCGTGCGCATTGCCAAGCTGGCCGGCAGCCACGGCCACCAGGGCGTGGCCGCGCGGGTGGAGCCTGTGGCCCAGGTCACCTCGCTCGACGAACTGCTCGAAAACCTCGAAGCCGCCGGCATCGAGCAGCCCCTGCTGCTGGTGCTCGACGGCGTGACCGACCCGCACAACCTGGGCGCCTGCCTGCGCGTGGCGGACGGTGCGGGTGCCCACGCCGTCATCGCCCCCAAGGACCACGCCGTGGGCATCAATGCCACCGTGGCCAAGGTGGCCAGCGGTGCGGCCGAGACCATGCCGTACTTCATGGTCACCAATCTCTCGCGCACCCTCCATGAGCTCAAGGAGCGCAACATCTGGTGCATCGGCACCAGCGACGACGCCCCCAAAACCGTGTACCAGGTCGATCTGAAAGGCCCGGTGGCCCTGGTGCTGGGCGCCGAGGGCGACGGCATGCGCCAGCTCACGCGCAAGACCTGCGACGAACTCGTCAGCATCCCCATGAAGGGCGCGGTGGAGAGCCTCAACGTGTCGGTGGCCAGCGGCGTGTGCCTGTACGAAGCGCTGCGGCAGCGCGGCGGCTAGCAAGCCCGCACGGCCTGCGTCATTTCATCGAATGCAGGCCGATCATGTTGCCCTCGGTGTCGGTCACCAGGGCGCAGTGGCCATACTCACCGATCGAAAATTTGGGCTTGGACACCTTGCCGCCGGCTGTCTCGACCCGGCCTTGTTCGACAGCGCAATCCTCGCAGGCAAAGTAGACCAGCGTGCCGCCGCCGCCAGAGGGCACTCCTTCCATCTTGACCAGCGTGCCGCTGGCGCCCATGGTGCTCATGTCGCCGGGGAAGGACAGCATCTGCATGCCGTTGGCTTCGCCCGCGGGTGATTTCAGCGTCTCCAGCTGGCACTGGAACACCGCTTCGTAGAACTTGCGCGCACGGGCCATGTCCTGCACGTGGATCTCGAACCAGACGACGGGATTGGGTTTCATGGGGTGCTCCTTGCGATGCTGAGGGGGAGTCAGGCGCGGTGCTCGACGTGCCGCGCAAAGTTGTCCAGGATGGCCTGCCAGCCCTGGCGCTGCTGTTCGGCGCTGTGGCTGTCCTCGGCGTCGAAGGACTCGCGCACCGTGATGCCATTGGCCACTGGAATGAACTCGACCCGCACCGCGCGCCCGTCGCCCAGGGTGTATTCGATCAGGCGCTGCGGTGCGATACGGGTGTAGGTGCCCTCGAAGTCGAAGCCGACGCTGCCGTCCCGCGCCTCCATGCGCGCGCAGAACTTGCCACCTTCGCGCAGATCGACACTGGCGCGCGGGGTGTGCCAGTCGGGCGAGGCAGCGTTCCACTGCTCGATGGCGCGTGGGTCATTCCAGGTGGCCCATACGCGGTCGATGGGCGCGTGGACAGTGGTTTCGATGGTGATCTTCATGGTCATGCCTTTCGACGGCGGCTGCTCAGACGCCGGGTGCGCGTGGCGCCGCAGGACGGCATGCGTGGCCTTGTCCGACGCCACGAACCGCACGCATTCGTAGCCCAGCGCCCGCAGGTCGAGCCCCTGGAAGAGCGGCTCTCCCCGGCCGAGCAGGACCGGCGCGATGGCGATGTGCAGTTCGTCGATGAGGCCTTCATGCAGGTACTGCCGGATGGTGTTGGCCCCGCCGCCGATCCGCACGTCCTTGCCGGCAGCCGCATCGCGCGCAAGGCCGAGCGCCTCATGGATGCCACCGGTGACGAAGTGAAAAGTCGTGCCGCCTTCCATCTCGATCGGCGGCCGTGCATGGTGGGTCAGGATGAAGACCGGCACGTGGTAGGGCGGATCGTCGCCCCACCAGCCTTTCCAGGTCTTGTCCTGCCAGTCGCCGCGGAAGGGGGTGAACATGTTGCGCCCCAGAATCCAGGCGCCGACGTTCTGAAAGCCGCGCGCGGCGAAATCATCGTCCACCCCGGTGGTGCCACCGTCCTGGCCGAACAGCGTGCGCTGGAGCGTGCGGGTCGGCAGCAGCCACTGGTGCAGTTCCGTCCCACCGATGCCGAGCGGATCATCGAGGCTCTGGTCCGGGCCGGCGCCGTAGCCGTCGAGCGAAAGGGTGAAGCTCTCCACGCGAACACTTGCCATCGTTTTTTCCTCGGTTTCGGCACCTGATTGGCGTCGGGCATGCAGCCTCGGTCTGGTGCGCGGCAGCCATCAGCCCGGAAGGTCCGGTTCGACCAGCGCGGCCAGCTGCAGCAGCGATTCCTGCCAGCCCAGGTAGCACATCTCGACCGGGATCGCCGCGGGGATTCCGGCCTGTTCGATGTCCAGCTCGGTGCCGCACGACACGGCGCGCAGCTTCACGGTCACGTGCATCTGGCCGGGCAGGCTGGGGTCGTCGAAGCGGTCGGTGTACTCCACCAGTTCGCCGGGGACCAGCTTCAGGTATTCGCCACCGAACGAATGGCGGTGGCCGCTGGAGAAGTTCTCGAACGACATCCTGAAGCTGCCACCGGCCTGGCCATCGAACTGATGGACGTGGCAGACGAAGCCGTGGGGCGGCAGCCATTTGGCCAGGGCCGCGCCGTAGGTGAAGGCGCGGTAGACCTTGTCGGGCGTGGTGCGCAGCACGCGGTGCAGGCGGATGGTTCCGGTGGGCATGATCGGTTCTCCTGGTTCAAGTGGCGTTTACGTTGACCATCCATGGCGTGCCGAAGCGGTCGGTCACCATGCCGAAGCCGGCCGACCAGAAGGTCTTGTCGAACGGCATGCTCACCTGGCCGTCCTGCGCCAGGGCATCGAACACGCGCCGGCCCTCGGCCGCATCGCCCACCTGGATCGACACCCACAGGCCTTGCGGCCTGGCATAGCCGCCAGCGCACGCGTCGCTGGCGCCTGGCAGGGCGTCGGAGCCCATCAGCGCCTGCGCGCCGACCTGCAGGTGCACGTGCATCAGGCGGTCTTTCGCCTCGGGCGGGATCGGCGGATTCTGCGGGTCTGGTGGCATCTCGCCGAAGCTGCTCTGGTGCACCACGGTGCCCTTGAACAGATCCTGGTAGAAGGCAAAGGCCTCGCGGCAGTTACCGTCGAAATTGATGTAGGGGGTGAATTGCATGCTGCCTCCGGGTTGGACAGGGATTGGGGGTGGCAGGTCAGCGGCCTGCCACGGCGGCCTCGATGGCGGCGACGTCGATCTTCTTCATGGTCATCATGGCGTCGAAGGCGCGCCTGGCGGCGGCGCGGTCAGGGTGGGTCCAGGCCTGGGCCAGCGCCACCGGCGTGATCTGCCAGGAGATGCCCCACTTGTCGCGGCACCAGCCGCATTCCACCTCCTGGCCACCGTGGCCGACAATGGCGTTCCAGTAGCGGTCGGTCTCGGCCTGGTCGGCGGTGGACACCTGGAACGAGAATGCCGCGCTGTGCTGGACGCCCGGCCCACCGTTGAGGCCCATGCAGGGCAGGCCCAGCACGGTGAATTCGACCACCAGCACGTCGCCCGCCTTGCCTGCGGGATAGTCCCCCGGCGCGCGGTGGATGGCACCGACGGCCGAATCGGGAAAGGTGCTGGCGTAGAACCGCGCTGCTGCTTCAGCGTCGTTGTCGTACCAGAGGCAGAGGGTGTTCTTCGGTGGCTTGATCCTGCGGTTGGATTCCATGCGAGTCTCCTTTGTGAAACGGCCAATGGAGCGATATGTGTACGACGTCCACTTCATTCTGCCGTAAACTGGACAGTGTTCACATTTAACCCTTCGCAGAACAGGGATGCCATCTTGAGCGCTTCACTTTCCGTTTCTCTCACTCCCCCCACCCCTGCCGCACCCGCGGGCCAGACCGCGCGGCGGCCCACCTACCGCCATGGTGACCTGCGCCGCGCGCTGCTTGACGCAGGCATTGCGCTGGTGCGCGAGGGCGGGCCAGCGGCGCTGGTATTGCGCGAGGCCACACGCCGCGCCGGTGTGGTGCCCAACGCCGCCTACCGCCATTTCGCCGGCCACGCGGCGCTGCTTGACGCCGTGCGCGGCGCCGCACTGGGCCTGATGGCACGTGCCATGGAGGCCGAGATCGACCGCGCCACGCGCCACCTGAGTGCACCGGTGGCGCGGGCGCGGGCCGCCTTCAAGGCCGTGGGCACGGGCTACGTACGCTTTGCGCTGGCCGAGCCGGGGCTGTTTCGCACGGCATTCGTGGCCCAGCCCTTCGACGTGGCCAACGGCAGCCGCGACGACTTCCGCGGCGACAGCGGGCGCGATCCGTTCGAAATCCTCTGCGGCACCCTCGACGACATGGTGGCTGCCGGCGCGCTGGGCGCGGCACAACGCCCGGGCGCCGAATTCCTGGCTTGGTCGGCAGTGCACGGCCTGGCCATGCTGGCGCTCGACGGCCCGCTGCGCGCGCTGAGCGCCGCGCAGACCGAAGCCATGGCCCAGCGCGCCGTGGCGATGGTGGAGCAGGGGCTGGCGGGCTGAGCGCGTCCAGGCAGCGACAGCCAAAACAACCGCTAGCGCAACAGCGTTGCCGCAGTCAGCCATGGCCGGCGGTGCGTGGGAGAAGGGCTCCGAAGGACCGGCCAGCGCGTGGCCCCCTTCCACACCGCCAGAGGCCATCGTCGCCGCCCGCCCCGGCTTGATAAGCTGCGCGCATGAACATCGTTTTTCCTGCAGATGCTGGCGAGGTGCGGCAATGGCTGCAGGGCGCGGGCCACATTGCAGTGCTGACCGGTGCCGGCATCAGTGCCGAATCGGGTGTACCCACCTTTCGCGATGCACAAATCGGCTACTGGGCCCGGTTTCGTGCCGAAGACATGGCGACCGAGGCCGGCTTTCGTGCCCATCCCCGGCGCGTGTGGGACTGGTACCAGCACCGGCGCGACCTGCTGACCGGCGTACAGCCCCATGCGGGGCACGCGGCGCTGGCGGATTTTCAGCGCCGCCACCCTGGCCGGCTGACGCTCATCACCCAGAACGTGGACGGCCTGCACCAGCGCGCGGGCAGCACCGGCGTGCTGTGCCTGCATGGCGACATTTTTGCCGACCGCTGGCTCGACACCCCGCGCAACTGCTGCCATATTGACCACGCTGCCGCAGGCCGCCCGCCGTATTGCGACCGCTGCGGCAACCTGCTGCGCCCGGGTGTGGTGTGGTTTGGCGAGGCCCTGCCTTACGCCACGCTGGAGGCAGCGCAGCAGGCTGCCCGTGCCTGCGACCTGATGCTGGTGGTGGGCACTGCGGGGGCCGTGTACCCGGCGGCGGGGTTGGCGCAAGTGGCGCGCCAGGCGGGCGCTCGCGTGATCATCGTCAACCCGGCCGCAAGCGCCCTCGACGATGTGGCCCATGTGCTGCTGCGTGGCACGGCCGCCAGCGTGTTGCCGGCCTTGCTGGCGGCTGCCTGATGCGGGTTTGCCATCCAGGTGCTGTCGCACCCGCCCGCATCACACCAGCCCCAGCGTCCCCAGCAGCGCCCCGGCGCCCAGCAGCCACAGCAGATGCAGCCGGGTGCGCCACACCAGCAGCGTGCACACCAGCGTGAGCAGCCACAGGGGCCAGTCGGTGGCGGGGTTGCCATGGGCGCTGCCCAGCAGCCAGGCGGTGGCCAGCAGCAGGCCGATCACCACCGGCGCCATGCCCTGCTTGAAGGCGCGCACGCTGCGCCGCTCGCGGTTGCGGTGGCCCCAGCGCGTGGCCAGCCAGGTCAGCGTGGTGCTGGGCAGCATGATGCCGAGCATGCTCAGCGCCATGCCCAAAGCGCCGCTGGCCCAAGCTGATGGCCCGGCGCCGCCGGTGTTGATGCCCACGTTCCAGCCCAGCAGTGCAATGAACAGCACATTGGGCCCTGGTGCCGCCTGGGCGATGGCAATGGAGGCGTTGAACTGCAGCTCGGTCAGCCAGCCCTGGCGCTCCACCAGAAAGCGGTGCATGTCGGGCGCGGTGGCAATCGCGCCGCCCACGGCCAGCAGCGAGATCGAGATGAAGTAAAGAAACAGGTTCAGCCAGTCGAGCGGCTGCAGCGCAATGGCGTGGGTCATGGTGCCATCTTTCGCCAGGTCAGCACGCAGGCCATGCCGCCCAGCGCCGGCAGCACCCAGGCCAGCGGCCAGTGCAGCAGCGCCATGCCGGCGAAGGTGAGGGCCACCAGGACGGCGCACAGCCAGGGACCCAGCGGGTGTTTGCGCAGCGCTGCCGCCAGCTTGAGGCCCGTGCCCGCAATCAGCCCGGCGGCCACTGCGCCCATGCCGCGCAGCGCACCCGCCACGGCCGGGTGGCTGGCAAATTGCGCATACACCAGCGCCAGCGCCAGCACCACCAGCAGGGGGAAGGTGAGCATGCCTGCAATCGCCGCCAGCGCGCCGCGCAACCCGAAATGGCGGTCACCGATCATCACCGCGAGGTTGACCACGTTGGGGCCCGGCATGATCTGGGCCACGGCCCAGTCTTCGACGAATTCCTCGTTCGTCATCCAGCGTTTTTTTTCCACCAGCTCGCGCTGCACCACCGCCAGCACGCCGCCAAAGCCCTGCAGCGCCAGCCAGGTGAATGACCAGAACAGGTCGGCCGGACTGCGCGGCAGCGGCCGCGGTGCGGGGGCATCAGGAGAGGGCTGGGGCTCAGGCATGGTGGATGGTAGAGAGATATGCCTCTGGCGAGATAACCATAAGCGCTGGCAGCTATGAAAACAGGAGTTTACCGGTGACTTGAATGGACTCTTGGCAGGGCGCTCCATGGTAAGCCGCAAGCCTGGGTGGCCGGGCGGCTGCGGCATCGTCAACGGCGACAGGGGCATCACGATTGCTGATGGGTGGCGCAGCGGGCAGCAGCGGGCCACCGGTGCCGGCGCAGTAGGATGCGCTGCTTGCGCCCGCTTGCGACGGCACGGCAACCCCGACACACAAGGACACTCCCATGAAACTGGTTCGTTATGGTCAACCCGGCGCAGAGCGCCCCGGCGTGGTGGATGCGCAGGGCGTGCTGCGCGATCTGTCGATGCTGTTGCCCGAAATGGGCCCCGGCCAGCTCGGTCCGCGCACCCTGTCGGCATTGGCAGCGCTCGATGTGGCGCGCCTGCCCGCCGTGTATGGCGCGCCACGCCTGGGTTGCCCGGTGGCGGGCGTGGGCAAGATCATCTGCGTGGGGCTGAACTATGCCGACCACGCGCTCGAAGCCGGCATGCAGGCGCCCGCCGAGCCCGTGCTGTTCATGAAGGCCGTCACCGCCCTGAGCGGCCCTCATGACGCGGTGCGCATTCCCCCTGGCGCGTGCAAGACCGACTGGGAGGTCGAGCTGGGCATCGTCATCGGTACCCGCGCCAGTCATGTCAGCGAAGCCGCCGCGCTGCAGCATGTGGCCGGCTACGTGCTGGCCAACGACGTGTCCGAGCGCGCCTGGCAGACCGAGCGCGGCGGCCAGTGGGACAAGGGCAAGAGCTACAACACCTTTGCCCCCACCGGCCCCTGGCTGGTAACGGCCGACGAAGTGCCCGACCCGCACGCCATCGACCTGTGGCTGGAGGTGAATGGCCGGCGTGTGCAAAACGGTAGCACGCGCAACTTCATCTTTGGCGTGCCCACCGTGGTGTCGTACATCAGCCAGTTCATGGTGCTGGAGCCGGGCGACATCGTGCTGACCGGCACCCCCGCCGGCGTGGGCCTGGGCCAGAAGCCCACGCCATGGTTTCTGAAGCCCGGTGACGTGATGCGGCTGGGCGCCACGGGCCTGGGCGAGCAGACCCAGACCTGCGTGGGCGGCTAGACATCAGCCGATCTGCCCGCGCAGCTTGTGGCCGGCATTGCGCCAGCCCGCCTGGTCACGGTATTTGACCTTGAAGGTCTTGAGGTCGGCCTGGCTGGCGTATTTCACCCGGAAGATCCTGAACGTGGCATCGGCCTCGTAATTCACGAAGCACCACTCGGTGTCGCCATCGGCCTGCTGGTGGTAGGGCAACTCATACCAGCACAGGTCGGCCTGGGTCTCAAACGGCACTTCAAACACGCTTGCGTCGGCTTTGTTTGCCAACGCAACCTCCAGAATTTTTGCCATACGCAAACTCGTGCAAGAGGATAAAAAACCAATGTATCCACTACGCAGCGGGAACCAGTGGACCCAATCGGTAGGAACAAAATGTAAACCCATCACACGGCCGCACACTAGTGGATACCCTCGCCTCAATGCATGAGACAGGGGCCTGGTGGGGGACAGGGCCCACCCGAAGCCGATTCGCCCTGATTCAGTCGAAGGGGGCGCACCGCACTGCGCCGGATAACAATGCAGGGTCCGTGCAACTGGTTACTGCGCTGCGCAAGCGGCTGTGTCGGCAGACGGTGCGGCTTTCAGCTCCACGATCAGCACATGCGTGGGCGTGGTGCCGGTGTTCTCGCCAATATGCGTCTGCGCGTCGGACCACATCACATCGCCCGCCTTGAAGCTGCGCTTGCGCTGCTTGCCATCGGGCAGCGTGATCGTCCGCTCGAATGCGCTCAGTGCATGCAACACAAATCCCGGGTGGTGATGCTGGTGCGTTTTCTCGCCCGGCCTGTCGCGGTAGTCGAGCACGCGCACACAGGGGTTTTCCAGCACGACCTTGTACTTGTCGCCATCGGTGGCGACGGCATCCTGGGCCACAGCGCAAGGCAGCAGCGATGCAAGACCAAGTCCGAACAGAATGCGGATCATGAGAACCTCCATCATGCCGAGCCGTGGCAGGCGGCCACACCAGTCAGCTCGGCGGGTGGCTGGGGGCCTTGAGAATGGCCATGGTGCGCCTGCGTACTTGCAAAGGCAACGCTTCGCAATGGCGCTGGTGACGGCAGGGGCATAGGGCATCGCCAATGCAATGGTTGGTTGACTCTTCGCCCCATTGCCCCATACCCTGCCAGCTTCACTGCCGCACCAAGAATTCCCCCATGCCATCCACCACCCGCCGCCTGCACCCTGAACGCCACCGCACCGACCGCATTGGCTGGCTGCGCGCCGCCGTGCTGGGGGCCAACGACGGCATTGTGTCCACCGCCAGCCTAGTGGTGGGCGTGGCGGCGGCGCAGGCCAGCCAGTCCACCATCGTGATGACGGCGGTGGCCGGGCTGGTGGCCGGGGCCATGTCGATGGCGGCGGGCGAATATGTCTCGGTGCACTCGCAGGCCGACACCGAAAAAGCCGACCTCGACCGTGAGCGCCACGAACTCGTCGCCGACCCCGCCGCCGAGGCGCGCGAGCTGGCCAGCATCTACATGGGCCGGGGGCTCGACGCCGCGCTGGCCCAGCAGGTGGCCCGGCAGCTCATGGCGCACGACGCCCTGGGCGCCCATGCGCGGGACGAGCTCGAAATCTCCAGCGCCATGGCCGCCCGCCCGGTGCAGGCCGCGCTCACCTCGGCTGCCGCCTTTGCCGCTGGCGCCGCCTTGCCGCTGCTGGTGGCCGCCGTGGCGCCCGCCAGCAGCCTGCTTTACTGGGTGGCCGGTACCGCGCTGGTGTTTCTGGCCCTGCTGGGGGCGCTGGCCGCACGCACGGGCGGCGCGGGCATGCTGGTGGGCGCCTGGCGGGTCACTTTCTGGGGTGCGCTGGCCATGGCCGTCACGGCGGGCGTGGGGGCGCTGTTCGGGGCACCGGTGGGGTGATGCGCGGCGGGTTACCGAAACATGGAAGAAAACAGGCAACAACGCTTGCTGAATCAGCGCTAATAGCTGCCCAAAAACAGCGATTTTCCCCACACTGCACTGAGAAAACTCAGGCCGCGCGCGCAGGTTGCGCCACCGCATCACCCGGTGCATCGTCGGCCCAGGCGCTGATGCCGCCCAGCAAGGCATAGACCTGGGGGCGCCCGGCGGCGCGGATGCGTTCGGCCAGGTAGGCGGCCGACACCTCGCTGGGGCAATCGCAATACACAATGACCGACGCATCGGCCGGCAGCGCCGCCAGTTCGCGCGGTCCGGCATCCAGCCCCAGGCGAATGGCGCCCGGAATGCTGGCCTCGCTGCCCGTCAGATCGGGCCGCACATCCACCACCACATGCGGCACGCCTTGCGACTGCATGGCCTTGAGCTCCTGCACCCGCAGGCGCGGCACGCGGTGGCTGCGGCGCACCACCTGCATGCGGCGTGCCCATTTCCAGGCCAGAAAGGCCGCAAAACAGGCCAGAATGGCGATGAAGCCCGGCACCACATACGCCGCCAGCAGCGCCAGCAAGGCGCCCACGGCGTCTTCAAACAGAATGCCCATCATCAGAGCCGAAGCCACCCAGATGGCCGAGCCTGCCGCATCAAACAGCACAAAGCGCGTCAGCGAGGTGCCCGCCGTGCCCGCCATCAGCGTGGTCAGCGCGCCCGCCCCTGGCAGAAACTTGGCCACCAGCAGCACCCGCGGGCCGATCTGGCGATAGAAATGCGTGCTTTTGCGGATGCAGCTGTCGGGCGACAGCGACACGCGGCACACGCCCCGCATCAGCCAGCTGCCATGCCGCCGCCCGGCAAAAAACCAGGCCGTGTCGGCCACCACGCAGGCCAGCACCGCCAGCGTGAACACCAGGGCCACCGGAATATCGCCGCGCACCACCGTCAGCGTGCCGGCCACCACCAGCGAGGGGTAGGCCGGAATCGGCAGTCCCGCCTGCTCCAGCAGCACATTCAAAAACAGCAGGGCCAGCGCATGTTCAGCGACCAGTGAGCGCAGGGTTTCGGCGATGTCGATCATTCGTGCGGGGCGCTTGGGCGCCAAATTTGACTTGCGGATAGCGCCCTGGGCGGGTGCCCAAGGCCTTTGGCCGGGGCTGGCGCGGCGTTGGCAAAAGACGGGTTTCGGGGCGTGGCGGCGTGCGCAGGCAAGGGGCGATGGTAACGATGGGGCCATGGCGCCGCTAGTTGGCAATCAGCGGCTTCACCGTTCCATTCTTTGAACCAATCTGCCACGCGGGTGTTTGGCACGCTGCGCCTTCGGTTCCGGAAATGGGGTCAGAGCACGAGTTTCGCTGCGCGAAATCGTGATCCGACCCCATTGCCTGCGCCGTGATGTGAGCCCAATGCTTGCCGCATCACCTGCGCCCCGCATCACCCCCGCCAGGCCATTTCGCCACTGGTGGCCACGGCCTGCGCCCGGCCCAGCGCCTCCAGCGTTTGCAGCAGGGTGGGCAGGCTTTTCCGTCAAGGGACTATGGCCGTCGTGGCGGGCGTGAGGGTGCTGTTCGGGGCACCGGGGGGCGGGTCGGGGTGCCGGCATGTGATTGAAAACAGGTTTTAGCGCCTTCTATATATGCGCTAATAGCTATTAGAGATAGAGCGATTGATCCACTCAAATCTTCTGCATTACCCGGCACTTGGGGAACGTTGAGCACCCCCAAAACTGTTTGCCAGCGTTGGCGCCCGACTTTGCGGTGCGCAGCACCATCGTGCTGCCGCACTGGGGGCATTTGCGTTCAGTATTCGGCGCATGGCGCTCTTTGAGCTGCTGCACATGGGCGACATGCGTGGCCCTGGTGGGTGCCAGTCGGCCGGTTCGCAATTGCTGCACCAGGCGCTGCACCTGCCGGGTGTCAAAAACGGGCTGCGTGAACGAGAGAATGTAATTAACGCACCCACCACCATAGGTCACATTGGCGGGCATCTCGGTTTTGAACGTGCTGCCGCCCACAAACACGATGACCGCGTGAACAGCTTCTGGCGGCACTTGCAACGTGGCCTCAAGCGCCTTGGTGTGCTTGTAGTTCTGGCGCAGTGGGTTCTGAAATTTGAACGTGCGCTTGTAGATTTTTTGTGTCCACTCGGCCTGCCGTTCGCTGCCAAAAATCCAGCCCTCCATGTTCTTGGTTTCGATGGCGAAGATGCCAAAGCGCGACACGATCACATGGTCAATCTGCGTGCTGCCGTCGGGCGTGCTGAGGGTGACGTTGTGCAGCGGAAAGTAAACCGCTTTGTCCAGCCCCCAGCGCAGCATGAAGCGCACAAACCATTCACCGATATGGCCCTTGGCCCACGGGCTCCGCAGGATGGCTACCAACACCATCAGCGGAATCACCCACGACAGGGTGGATATCAGCATGTGGACAAGAGGTTGAATGGCGTTTTGCATGGTTCAGCCGGGCACGAGGCCGTGGCGGTGGTTGGTGTTGTGCTGGTGTGCAATCGATGTTCGGTTGCTGCGTGCCGCCGAGGCGCCAAGGTGCATCACCCCCGCCAGGCCACCTCGCCACCGGTCTGCACCGCCTGCGCCCGGCCCAAAGCCTCCAGGGTTTGCAGCAGCGTGGGCAGGCTTTTCTTCCAGGGGCCGCGGCCTTTGAAGCGGGCTTCGAGGGCGCTCAATGTGAGGGGCGCGGGGCTGGCGGCCAGGGCGGCGGCCACGGCGCGCACTTGTTCGGGCAGGGTGGCGGGCCAGGGGTGCTGGGTGGGTTTGGTTTGCTCTGGTTTTAATAGCGGTTTTTCACTCTCAAAATCAGCCTCTAGCGCTTGATTCTTTTGCGCAAGCAACTCCTGTTTTTGCAGTGAATTTTGTTGATTTTGAAAGTCGGGCCGTAGCCAGCGCATGCGGCCCTGGGCTTCTTCGGCGGCGCGCTGGGTGTTGAGCTGCACCAGGTGGGCCAGGATGTCGTCGGTGCTGGCGGTGGCGGGCAAGCCGTAGGCGGCCAGCACAGAGGTGTCCAGCTCGTCGTGCAGCTCGCGCAGCACGCCCACCAGGCCCTGGGTGTGCTGGGTTTTCTCTTTGGCGGTGAGCGCGCGGCCTTCGCGCAGCGCTACCAGCACGTTGTAGAGGCCTGTGAGGGTGAGGCCGCTGTGGCCTGCTTCGGGCGCCAGCACGCGCTTGCGGTGGGCGTCGATCTGCTCGGCGAGGTGGGCGATGCGCTCGTGCAGCGGCGGGGTCAGGCCGGTGTCTTCGTCGGGGAATGGGAAGGTTTCGAAGCAGCGGGAGTTGTTGTAGCGCGGGCGGTCTTCCAACGTGCCGCCTGCGGCCATGGCCCAAGTGACATGAGTTTGGCTGGAAAGCAACCCCAAACAAAACGAGTCATCGTGTGCGACAACAACCAAACCTTGGTCGGGCAGCACTCCGGCTGGAACGAACTGGAATGTTCGATGCTTCGCAGTCATGGGGCTGGCGATGTATCGATTCAGCCCCGTCAATGCTTGACGCATGGCCGGGCGTGTTTCGGCGAACTGCCACCATCTGTTGCGATAGCTCTCGCGCTGCGACTGGTCTCTTTCGGGTTTTACGCCCAGCAGCACCCGTTGGTAGCAGCTTGGAAAGCGGTCTCGTGCTTCGTTTTGCTCAAGTCCGTAGAAATCGATGGCATGCATGTGCCTTGGCTTTTCGGTCAAGTCACGCCCGTTCAAAATTTCTCTCAATGCGCCGGGCTCGTCGGTGATGAGCGGGTCGCCCTGTTCCACCCAAAAGCCAGAGCCCATCAACGTGACACCACGGAACGTTATGCCTTGGCATGCTTGCAAAGGCATGGCTGCCGCCACGTTGGCCCCAGCGCTCAAATCCGCGTGAATCAGCCCGCGCCGTTCAGTCAGCGTTACCGCCACTTCGCCAAAGTCGCCAGTCTGCTCGTCGGTCACGGTTTGCACACTGCCTTCGCCCGCACCGGGCGCCAGCACCGTCATGGCAATGCGCACGGCGGCACCATTGGCGCCATCCACCCAAGGGTGGTCTGCAATCGCCATCTGCAGGTGCGTGCCCTTGTCCAGCGCGGCTTGCACCACGCGCCGGTTAAATGTCTGTCGCAGGCTGTTGGTGGTGATCAGCCCCATGCGCCGGGTGTGGCCTGCGGCCACCTGCGCGGCGGCGTGGTTCCACCAGAACATCACGAAGTCCGCACTCTCGGGCACCTCGGGCCAGGCGCCGCGCAGGGCTTGCACGTAGCCGTCGCCCAGGGCGGCGCGCATGCTGGCGGCGCCAATGAACGGCGGGTTGCCCACAATGAATTCCGCCTGCGGCCACTGCGCCTGTCGGGCCCCCACGTAGCGCCATTGGGGCACCTGGGCGGCTTCGTCGGGCACTTGCTCGCTGGTCACAGGGTGCGTCTTGAAGGTACGGCCATCCCAGCGGCTGAGCAGCTGGCCGGCGTCGTCGTAGGCCAGTTCTTGCGCGTCCCAGGCCAGCACGGCGTCGCGGCATTCGATGTTGCCGTAGTTGTGCACCACGGGCTCGGCCACGGCGGCGTTGCCACGGGTGCGGATGTGCCATTGCAGGTAGCCAATCCACAGCACCAGCTCGGCCAGGGCGGCGGCGCGTTCGTTCAGCTCGATGCCGCGCAGTTGCTGCAACGTCACGGTTTCGCCTTCAAAGCCGAGCTGGTCTTGCGTATGGCCCAACGCTTCCAACTGGTTGACGACTTCGCCCTCCAGGCGCTTCAAGTGTTCCAGCGTCACATACAAAAAGTTGGCGCTGCCGCAGGCCGGGTCGAGCACGCGGGTGGTGCACAGCTGGTGGTGGAATTTTTTGACCTCGGCGCGGGCTTCGGCCAGTTTGGCGTCGTGCGCCTTGCCCTCCAGCGCGGCGGCTTCGTGGGCCAGCACCAGGGCGGCGGCCTGGGCGTTGGCCCAGTCTGCGCGCAGGGGCTCTATCACCGTGGGCAGCACCAGGCGCTCGACGTAGGCGCGGGGCGTGTAGTGGGCGCCGAGGGCGTGGCGCTCGGTGGGGTCGAGGGCGCGCTCCAGCAGGGTGCCGAAGATGGCGGGCTCGACCTCGCGCCAGTTGGATTGGGCGGCCTGTATGAGCAAATCAATCTGCGCGGGGGTGAGCAGCAGGCTGTAGCCGTCTTGCCCCGCGCCCTTGAAGAGCTTGCCGTTGAAGTGCAGCACGGGCTTGGCCAGCGCGGCAGAAAAGCCGCCCCGGTCCATGTCAGCCCACAGGATGCGCAGCATCTGCTGCAGCGTGGCGGGGTCGTTGCGGTGGGTTTGCAGCAGGCCGAGGAAGGCGCCTTTGGGCAGAAGCTCGACGTCTTCGGCAAACATGGAAAAAAGGCAACGGGTGAGAAAAATTGCTACTTTTTCAGGAGCTATAAACGCTTTTCTAGATTGCGATAGCTCGGTATTTTGCGAAAATTCTGGTCGGCTGGTCGGCTGGTCGGCTGGTCGGCTGGTCGGCTGGTCGGCTGGTCGGCTGGTCGGCTGGTCGGCTGGTTTCGAGCGACTTGGCGAGTTGCGCCAACAGCGCGGCCACGTCGCGGGTGACTTGCGCGCTGATGCGGGCGGGGTTCAGGCTGTCGGGCTCGGTCCAGATGCGGCGCAGGCGGTCTTGCACCTCGGGTTTCGCCAAATCGCTGAGTGCCAGGCGGTGGCTGCGCGGGTCGGGGTAGGGGGTGTAGGTGCCGCCGGTCTGGCTGAACTCGGCATACACCTCGATGACGGTGCCCACGTCCACCACCAGCACAAAGGGCGGGCGGCCCTCGCCAGCGGGCAGGGCGCGGGCGTAGGCCTCGCCCTGGCTGCGGGCGCGCAGCAGGCCGTCGTCAAAACCCTTGGTGTGGCTGCCGGCCTTGAGCTTTTTGGCCTCCAGCACGAAGTGGCCGCGCCGGTAGCAGTCGATGCGGCCGGCGCTGGTGCTGCCGTCGCCGTGGGCGAAGGTTACGGGGCGCTCGAACATGTAGTTTTGCTCGGGCGTGGGGTGGGGTTTGTCCACGCCGAGCAACTGGCACAGGTCGATGACGAAGCTTTGCGCGGTGGCCAGCTCGCTGGCGGTGTTGTGCTGCCAGCGCTGGATGAAGGCGTGGGTGGCGGCGGTGTCGATGGCTGCGGGGGCGGTGGCGGTAGAGGTCATGCGGTCAGCAATGGGGGCGGGGTGTCGGCAAAGGTCAAAGGCCCAGGGCGGTGGCGCCTTGCAGGCGTTGCAGCACCGTGTGCTGCATGGCGGGCGGGGCGGTGTGTAGCAGCTGCGGCCAGTCGGCGCGGGCCAGTCTAACGACATCCCGTAACAACGCCAGGTGCCTTGGCACGCGCAGCAGGCCGGCGGTTTTGAGCAGGGCTTCCATGTCGTACCAGGTGAAGGCGCGCAGGGTGCGGTCGATGGCGCGGTTGACGGCGTAGTGGCTCTCGGGCAGGCCGTCAAAAAAGGCGGCCACGCAGACGGGGTCGTACACCGGGGCGAGCTGGGGCGTGCGGCCGTCGGGGTAAATGAGTGCCCAGTTTTTTAAATGCGCGTCGGTGTTGCCCATCAGGATGAAGGCCACCATGCGGGCCAGGAACTCGCGCGTGTCCTGCACGGGCTGGCAGCTCAGGCGGTTGAGCACGCGCAGCATGGTGGCCCAGTCCTGCAGTACCCCTTTGCCATGGGTTTTGCCGTATTTCTGGCGCGGGGTGTAGCCCAGCACCTGGTTGAACTCTTCCATGTGCACGCGCGCGCCGCCGGGCAGGTGGTCAAAGCGCTGCACGGCCAGGATCTCGTTGAAGGGCACGGTGTCGGGCAAATCGGCCTCGGCGCGGGTGATGACGCGGGCCTGGGCGCAGTTGAGGCCCAGCGCCTGGCACAGCTGGTAGCCGGTGAACTCGTTGGCCACCAGGTCGGGGTGGGCGGTGGTGGGTAGCTTGAGGATCACGCTGCCCGCCGCGCCGCGCCGGTGCACGGTGTAGCGGCGGCCGTCCTGCACGGCGCTGAACTTGGTGACCACACCGGGCAGCGAGGCGGCGTCTTCCACGGGGTACTCGACAAATCCTGGCTCCAGCACATCGAGGCCCTGGGTGGTGTGCCAGTGGCGCACCACGTCGGGGATGCCGTCTTGCGCGGGCACGGGCTCCACCTCCAGCGCGCCCATCAGGTCGTGGCCTGCGGCGGCCAGCAGCTCGAACTCGTCATCGGGGCTGCAGCCACGCTCGCGCGCGAGGCGCTCGCGGTTGTGGCCCTCGGGCAGGAGGTTCTGAAAATACACGGGCCAGCGTCCATCGGTGCGCACCAGCCGCGCATCGCGGGCCGACGCCAGGATCTGCTGCGTGGCGGCTTCGTCTGCGCCCTGGTAGCTGAGCGACAGGGTGGGCCGCTGCGGGTTGCGGATGTAGCTTTCGTCAAACGACACCCGCAGGATGTCGCCGTACTGCGAGAGGTAGCCAATCGCCTCGCGCTCCCCCCGCGCACCGTCTGCCCGGGCGGGCCGGTGCAGGTACAGGCGCAGGTAACGGATGGAGGTGCTCATGGCGTGGCTGTCGGTCGGGTTTGCGGGGCGTCGCCAGGGTCAGCGGCGCAGTCCGTCTACGACAGAGGGTGGCGCATCCACCCCCTCCGGCTGGCCCAGCAACTTGCCGCCCGACTGGATGAACGCCTCCAGGCTGGGCCGCAGGCTGCTGGGCACGGCGATGATGTCCATGCCCAGCACGCGGGCCATCTCGGCCAGGGTGGAATAGCGCGGGTCCAGGTCGCCGCCTTCGGTGCGCTGCACCGTCATGCGGGAGAGGCCTGCGCTTTCTGCGAGCTGGGCCTGGGTCATCTGGTGGGCCTTGCGGGCGGCGGCGAGGGTAGGGATGAGATCGGCTGTCATGATGATATTTATACTCCTTTTTAATTTAAAGAGTAGATAAATATTCAAATTGTCGCCGATATAGATCCGATTCAGGATGGCGCCACTGCTGGCAATACCTCGCTGCGCTCGCCGCAAAACCGCCGAGCTTCCTCTGCCAGCCACTCCCTTACCAGTTCCATGGATGGGCTGGGGTGCGTGGTGGTCACAAATGAATACGCCGCGCGCGACAGCACGCTACGCCCGAACAGCGGCACCAGGCGCCCGGCTTTCACGTCCTGCAGCACCAGCGCTGCGCGGCCCATGGCAATGCCCTGGCCGGCCAGGGCGGCGCCCAGGGCGAGTTGTGACAGGTTGAACTGCTGGCCGCCTGTCCAGGGCGGTGGCGGGGTATCCATCTGGGCAAACCAGTGTTGCCATTCCTCATAGGTATCCGCGCCGTCCCAGGCGCTGCCGTCGTGCAGCAGCCATTCGCCCTGCAGGTCTGGTGCGGTGGTGATGGGCGGGTGCCGGGCCAGGAACTCGGGGCTCGCCACGGGGATGAGCCATTCGTCGAGGAACACCGTGGCGTTCAGGTCGCGGTAGCCGCCCAGGTCAAAGCGCACGGCGGCTTCGATGCCACCCTGCACCATGCGGGTGCGGTCCAGCGTGTGGAACTCGCCAAACACGCGCAGCCCGGTGTGGGGGTGCTGGCGAAAGAAGTCACCGAGCCGGGGCGTGAGCCAGCTCATGGCAAACGAGGGCGAGCAGCTCAGGGTGGCGGTGGCGGCCTCGGCGGGCTGGCGCATCTGGGCCAGGGTGCTTTCGATGGCTTCGAAGCTCTCGCGCAGCACCACGGCCAGCCATTTGCCCTCGGGCGTGGGCACCAGCGCGCGCGGCGTGCGCAGGAACAGGGGGCGGTGCAGCCATTCTTCGAGCTGCTTGACCTGCTGGCTCACGGCGCCCTGGGTGATGCACAGCTCGGCCGCCGCCTTGGTGAAGCTGCCGTGGCGCGCGGCTGCATCAAAACTGCGCAGCCAGGCGAGCAGGGAGGGGGAGAGGCGAATATCCATTATTAATACTAATGCCTTGCTCACTATAAATGGCTTGTGACAGGCGCGTGACGGGCGAAGAATGTGGGCAAGACTTTTCGAGACATAGGTGCCATGACGCTTGCCGAGACCCAACCTGCCGTGGATACCCTGCTGGCCACCCGCCTGCGCAACGCCCAGCCTGCCCTGTGGACCAACCCGGCACGGCAGGCGCAGCCCACCGCGGCACTGCCCGCATTAGGGAGAACCATTAGTCTGGATGATACAAAGGCGGCTGCTGCGCGCCTCGCCCGTTTTGCCGGGCTGCTGGCGGAGGTGTTCCCCGAGCTGGCTGCCGCCGGGGGCGTGGTGGAGTCGCCCCTGCTGCCCGCCGCCGTGCTCCAACCCGCACTGGGCATGGCCGAAAGCCAGGGTCGCCTGTTCATCAAGGCCGACCACAGCCTGCCCGTGGCAGGCTCCATCAAGGCCCGGGGCGGCATGCACGAGGTGCTGGAATTTGCCGAGCGACTGGCGCTGCAGCACGGTCTGGTCGAGCCCGGCTGTGACTACCGCGCGCTGGCCACCCCGGCAGCGCGCGAGGTGCTGGGCCGCTACCAGGTGGCGGTAGGTTCCACGGGCAACCTGGGCATGAGCATTGGCGTGGTGGCGTCGGCCCTGGGCTTCCAGGCCACGGTGCACATGTCGGCTGACGCGAAAGAATGGAAAAAGGATCGCCTGCGCCAGCGCGGTGTGCAGGTGGTGGAGCACACCGGCGACTACGAGCGCGCCGTGGCTGCGGGCCGCGCCGAGGCAGCCCACAACCCGCTGTGCCACTTTGTGGACGACGAGCAATCGTTCTCGCTGCTGCTGGGCTACAGCGCGGCGGCGCTGCACCTGCAAAAGCAGCTGGCCGGGCAGGGCGTGGCGGTGGATGCCGAGCACCCGCTCATCGTCTACCTGCCTTGCGGCGTGGGCGGCGCGCCTGCGGGCATCACCTTTGGCCTGCGGCAGGTGCTGGGGCCGCATGTGCACTGCTTTTTTGCCGAGCCGGTGCAGTCGCCGTGCTTCATGGTGCAAATGATGGCCGGGCAGGGGGAGCACCCATCGGTCTACGACTGGGGCCTGACCAACCGCACCGAGGCCGATGGCCTGGCCGTGCCGCGTGCCTCGCTGCTGGCGGCCGAGCTGATGCGGCCGCTGCTGTCGGGCGTGTTCACTGTCGCCGACGACACCCTGTTTGCGCACCTGGTGCGGGTGCTGGACGCCTTGGGCGAGCGCATCGAGCCCTCGGCCGCCGCAGGCTTCAGCGGCCCGGCGATGTTGACCGGCACCACGGCCGGGCAGGCCTGGCTGTGCAGCACGGGCATCGACGCCGTGCTGCACCAGGCCACGCACCTGGTGTGGACCACGGGCGGCCTGCTGGTGCCCGATGCGCAGTACCAGGGCTTTGTGCAGCGCGGGCGGGCCGTGCTGGCTGCGCAGGGCTGACTTTTTTGCTTTCCCAATTTTTGTGACCTTTGGAGAAACCCCATGAACCGCAAGCAACTGCTTTTGTCTGCCGCCGCCTGTGCCGCCCTGGGGGCCACCGCGTGGGCTCCGGCCATGGCGCAGGAGGGGGCCTTTCCCACCAAGCCCATCACGCTGGTGATTCCGTTCCCGCCCGGTGGCGCCACCGATGTGCTGGGGCGCCTCATCGGCAAGAAGCTGGGTGACAAGCTGGGCCAGAGCGTGGTGATCGACAACCGCGCGGGGGCGGGCACGGTGATTGGTGCGACGTCGGTGGCGCGGGCCGCACCCGATGGCTACACCCTGCTCATGAGCTCGGGCACCACCTTCACCGTCAACCCGGCCGTGCGCGCCAAGCTGCCGTACGACCCGGTCAAGAGCTTCGAGCCCATCGGCATCACCGGGCGCACGGGCCTGATCCTGCTGGCCAACAAGGATGTGCCGGTGGCAGACGTGAAGCAGTTCGTGGCCCTGGTGAAGGCTGCGCCCGACAAGTATTCGTATGGCTCGTTCGGCGCGGGCACCACCTCGCAGTTTGCGGGCGAGATGTTCTTCCACGCGGCGGGCCTCAAGATCCAGCATGTGCCCTACAAGGGCAGTGCGCCCGCGATGACCGACCTGCTCGGAGGGCAGATTCCGTTCACCGTCGATACCGTATCGGCCGCGCTGCCGCAGCTCAAGGACGGCAAGATCAAGGCCATCGCGGTGACCTCCGGCAAGCGCTCGGCCCTGCTGCCCAAGGTGCCCACGTTGGCCGAGAGCGGCTACCCGGGCCTGGAGATGGACACCTGGCTGGCCATGGTGGCCCCGCGTGGCCTGCCACCGGCCGTGAAGACGCGGCTGGAGCAGGCCCTGGCCCAGGTGGTGTCAGATCCCGAAACGCGTGACAAGATGGTCGCCGTGGGGTTTGAACCGTCCTATGCTCCGTCCACGGCACTGGCCGAGCTGATCGACAAGGAACTGCCGCTGATGCGTGCCATCGCACAGCGCGCCGGCATCACCGCAGACTGAGCGCCGTGTGAACAAGGAGACAAACCCGAGATGACAACAAGTCCCCAAGCCCTGGTCGAGCTGACGGCCAATGAATTGCGCCACCGCATCGGCACGCGCGAGATTTCTCCGGTGGAACTGCTCGACGCCTGCATCGCGCGCATCGAGGCGGTGAACCCCTATGTGAATGCCGTCACCGCCACCTGCTACGACCGCGCCCGCACCGAGGCCCAGGCCGCCGAGCAGGCCGTGCTGCGCGGTGAGCCGCTGGGCCTCTTGCACGGCCTGCCCCTGGGCGTGAAGGACCTGGAGGCCACGGCGGGCTTGCTGACCACCTATGGCTCGCAGATCTACCGCGAGCACATTCCGGCCGAGGACAACGTGCTGGTGGCGCGCCTGCGCGCCGCGGGCGCCATCGTCACGGGCAAGACCAACATCCCCGAGATGGGTGCGGGCGCCAATTCGCGCAACACGGTGTGGGGTGCCACGGGCAATCCGTTCAACCCCCACCTGAATGCCGGGGGCTCGTCGGGCGGCTCGGCCGCCGCGCTGGCCTGCGACATGCTGCCGGTGTGCACGGGCTCGGACACGGGTGGGTCGCTGCGCATTCCGGCGTCCATCTGTGGCGTAGTGGGCTTCAGGCCCTCGCCCGGCGTGGTGCCCAGCTCGCGCAAGCTGCTGGGCTGGACGCCGATTTCGGTGGTCGGCCCCATGGGCCGCACGGTGGAAGAGGCCTGCCTGCAGCTGGCCGCATCGGCGGGCATGTCGCCCGGCGACCCGCTGAGCTATCCGCTGGACCCGATGGGTTTTTTGCTGCCCGAAACGGTGGACCTGAGCCGCCTGCGCGTGGCCACCACCGAGGACTTTGGCGCCTGCGCGGTGGACAACGGCATCCGCGCCGTGTTCCGTAAAAAGGTGCAGGCCATGAAGCACCTGTTCGCTAGCTGCGATGCCATCGACATCGACCTGGGCGATGTGCACCGCTGCTTTGACGTGCTGCGCGCCGAGGCCTTTGTGGCCAGCACGCGCGAGGCCTACGAGCGCGACCCCGCCAGCCTCGGCCCCAACACCCGCGCCAACTACGAAATGGGCGCCGCCATGACGCTGCTGGACAGCGCCTGGGCGCAGGCTGAGCAGACACGCATCCTGGCGCGGTTCCAGAAGCTGTATGAGGACTACGACGTCATCCTCGCGCCCACTACGCCCGTGTCGCCGTTCGCCTGGACGGAACTGTTCGCCAGCCACATCAACGGCGAGCCGCAGGCCAACTACTACCGCTGGCTGGCGCTGACGTACGTGACCACGCTCACCACGCACCCGGCGCTGAGCCTGCCCTGCGGGCTGGACGATGCGGGCATGCCGTTCGGCCTGCAGATCGTGGGCCGGTTCCGTGCCGACCGCCACACGCTGGGCGTGGGGCACGCGCTGGAGCAGGCGTTCAAGGGCATTGCGGGGCTGGCACGGCCCCGGCCCGACATTGCCCAATTGATGCAGACGCGCGCCGAGCCCGCGCTGACTTCCATCGTGACCGTGGCCCCCGACACCCGCGACGCCCGCAGCCTGCCGCGCGACAACCGTGGGGCGTCGGCGGCGCAGGTGTCGGCGGTTTGAAAAGGAGACTCTGACCATGCAAACCGTGGACACCATCGTGATCGGTGCGGGCATTGCCGGGGCCTCTGTGGCCTGGCAATTGGTGCAGCCTAGCGGCGCAGGCCAGGGCGCCAGCGTCCTGCTGCTGGAGCGCGAGTCCCAGCCCGGCTACCACACCACCGGCCGCTCGGCCGCGCTGTACATGGCGACCTATGGCACGCCCAATATCCAGGCGCTGACGCGGGCCAGCCGCGCTTTTTATGATGCGCCGCCACCCGAGTTTGGCGCCGACCCCATCCTCTCGCCCAGGGGGGTGGTCTATGTCGCCAGGCCGGACCAGCTGGACCTGCTGAAGCAGACCTACGACGACGCGCATGCCACCTCACCCAATGTGAAATGGGTGGATCAGGCAGATTTGCTGGCAATGTTGCCCTGCCTCCAACCCGAAGCCGTGGCCGCCGGCATGAGCGAGCCCGAGGCCGCCGACATCGACGTGAATGCCCTGCACCAGGGCTACCTGCGTGGCCTGCGCCAGCGCGGCGGCCAGGTGCTGACGAACGCCGAGGTCACGGCCGTGCGCCGCGAAGGCAATGTATGGCAGGTGACGCTGGCCGACGGGCGGGTGTTTGCCGCCCCCACCCTCGTCAATGCTGCGGGGGCCTGGGCCGACGTGGTGGCGGGCCTGGCGGGCGTGCCACCCATCGGGCTGGAGCCCCGTAGGCGCACGGCGTTTACCTTTCCTGTGCCCGAGGGCATGGACGCCACCCACTGGCCGGCGGTGATCGGCGTCGACGAAAGCTTTTATTTCAAGCCCGACGCGGGGCAACTGCTGGGCTCACCCGCCAATGCCGACCCCACGCATCCGCACGATGTGGTGCCGGAGGAGCTGGACGTGGCCACCGGGATCTACCACATCGAGGAAATGACCCGCTTCCAGATCCGCCGCCCGTCGCACACCTGGGCGGGCCTGCGTTCGTTTGTGCCGGATGGCGACATGGTGATTGGCTGGGACAACCATGTGCCCGGCTTTTTCTGGCTGGCCGGGCAGGGCGGTTATGGCATCCAGAGTGCTGCGGGCGCCTCGTTGCTGGCGCGGCAGCTGTTGCGCGGCGAACCGCTGGCCGACGAGCTGGTGTGCGAGGGCGTGGGGGTGGAAGGGCTGTCGCCTGCGCGTTTGCGCTGACCTGATTGGAGCTTTTGGGGCTTTGCCGCTGGCTGGAAAATCGCTTGCAGCTGTGTTTTATGCAGCGGTTCCAGCTGGCGGGGCCTGAACCTCGGCCTGCACCGCGTGCGCGGGTGCCTGCTGGCGTGCCTGCAGGTTGGTGCGCACAAAAGCCTCGAAATGATCGGGTGGCAGTGGGCGGCTGAAGTGGTAGCCCTGCACCTGGTCGCAGCCCTGTGCGCGCAGATAGTCCAGTTGCTCGGCGGTTTCCACGCCTTCCGCGATGGTGGTCATGCCCAGGCTGTGGGCTATCTGAACGATGGCGGTGGCAATGGCCTGGTCGTCCGGGTCGGTGCCGATGTCGCGCACGAAGGACTGGTCAATCTTGAGCTGGTTGATGTGAAAGCGCTTGAGGTAGCTGAGCGACGAGTAGCCGGTGCCGAAGTCGTCGATCGACAGGCGGATGCCGCGCTGGCTCAGCTCCTGCATCTTCTGGGCGGCAACTTCGGGGGTTTTCATGGCCACGGCTTCGGTCAGTTCAAGTTCGAGGCCTTCGGGGGGAACACCGGTTTGCTGCAGCAGCTGGCTGACCATGTCGGTCAGCCCGGGTTGGCCAAACTGCACCGCCGAGAGGTTGACCGCCATGGTCATCATGGGCAGGCCGTTGTCGAGCCAGGTGCGCAGCTGGCGCAGCGCGGTCTGCAGCACCCATTCGCCAATGGGCACGATGAGGCCGTTGGCCTCGGCCAGCGGAATGAATTCGGCCGGCGACACCATGCCCCATTGCGGGTGGTTCCAGCGCAGCAGGGCTTCGGCACCGATGATGCAGCCGTCATGCAGCGACACCTGCGGCTGGTACTCGAGGTACAGCTCGCCACGCGGCAGGGCCTGCTTGAGAGCGTTGCCCAGGGCCAGCGCGCGGGAGGAATGCGCCTGCATCTCGGGCGTGAAGAAGCGGTAGCTGTTGCGCCCTTCTTCCTTGACGCGGTACATGGCTGTTTCGGCGTTTTTCAGCAGGGAGTCGAGCTGCTGGCCGTCATCGGGTGAGATGGCAATGCCGATGGATGCGGTCACGAACATCTCTTGCCCGGCTACCTGCACCGGCTGTGCCAGCAAGTCCAGCAAGCCGGTGCAGAGCTTCGCGGCTTCGTCCTGGCTGGTGTGGGGCAGCAGGGCGACAAAATCATCGCCCGAGTGGCGCGACAGCGTGGCGTCGTCAGGCAGATCGGAGCGCAGGCGCTGGGAGACTTCCAGCAGCAGCAGGTCGCCCACGTTGTGACCCAGCGAGTCGTTGATGTCCTTGAAACGGTCCAGGTCGATCCACAGTACGGCCAGGGCGGTACTTTGGCGGATGGCGTAATCAAAGTGCTTGCCCAGCATGGTGCGGTTGGGCAGGCCGGTGAGCTGGTCGTGGTGCGAGAGCTGCTGGATGCGCGCGGCGGCCCGTTTGCGCTCGGTCACGTCTTCTTTGTGGGCGAGGTAATGGGTGACCTCGCCCTCTGCATTGCGCACCGGGTAGATGAGCACCGATTCGGTGTACTCGCGGCCGCTTTTGCTGCGGTTGATGAGGTCTCCCTGCCACGATTTCCCTTGCTGGAGCCGTGCCCACATGTCTTGGTAGGTGGCAACGGGTGTTTTGCCCGATTGCAGGACGCTCGGGTTTTGTCCCAGCACTTCGGCGGCAGTGTATTCGCTGGAGCGGGTGAAGGCGTCGTTCACGTATTCGATGCGGCCTTGCAAGTCGGTGATGACGATGGGCAGAGGACTTTGCGCGACTGCCTGAGAGAGCTTGCGCATGGCCTCTTCACTCTGCCGGCGCTGGGTGATGTCGCGCGAGATGACCACGAAGTGCTGGCCATGGCCCGGCTGGGGAGGCTTGCGCGCCACCGAGAGCTCGAACCAGCGTTGGCCGTCGGGCACCCTCAAGGGCAGCACCCGGCCGCGCGAGAAGCCCTGCTGGCGAGCTTCTTCCAAGGCGGCCAGGGTGATGTCGGCTGCTTCGGCGGGCAGCGCTTCCTGCAGGGTCTTGCCCAGCAGTAGGCTGGCGGGGGCGGCCAGGCTGCCCGCATGGCCTGCGCGCACATCCACGTAGCGCCCTTCGTCATCGAGTTCCAGCATCGGGTCGGGCAGGGCGTCCAGCGTGGCCTGCAGCTGCTGTTGCGAGGCGCGCAGCAGGGTGTAGGGCCGCTGCACGGTTTCGACAAAAATTGCGCGGTACAAAAAGGCGTAGGCCAGCGCCTTGTAGATGTGGCCCACCGTGTTGTAGATGTCGGTGACGCCGGTGTAGCGCGTGAAGAAAAACTCGCTCAGCGCCATGACGCACGCCGCCGCAAACAGGCCACTGGTGTTGAAGCTGCGCTGCCGGCGCATGTGCCTGAGCAGCAGCGCGGCGGCAGCCAGGTATAGGGCCATCAATGCATATTCAAAGCCGATCTTGAACGCGGTGAGCCCCTGGCCGGAGACAAAGGTTTCGGGCAACAGGTGCGGGGCCAGAAAAAACAGCCCGTACAGCGCGGCCACCAGCACCAGCACGAGGGCGAGCAATGACCATGCATAGGGCTGCGAGGCGCTGGTGCTCCAGGGCAGCAAGGCCACTGCGAGCAAGGCCAGCGCGCTCAGCAGCCGCGCTGCCAGCCAGAATTGAATGCCCTTTTCGGGGGAGCTGGGGGTGATGAAGTCGGGCATGCCGCTGTACGACAGCATGTGGCCGAAGTCGAGCAGGCCCACGCCCATGAAGGCGCAGCCCAGCAATAGCGCGTTGCATGGCAGCTGTTCATGCTTTGAGCTCCAGACCACGCCAAACGTGAGCGCCGCCACCACGATCGCCAGCGTCTCCAGCGCCATGTGCAGCGGCAGGTAGTGCGCCACGCCCCGCATGCCGGGCAGGGAGGGCAGTGCCATGACCAGTACCAGCACCAGGAAAAGGGCACCCACGGCGCGGATGGCCTGGCGGGCTGCGGGCTGGTGGCTGGGGTGTATCAGCATGAACGGGTGGGTTGCTTCTTACCCAGGGTGGCGAGCGTGTCAGCGGAGCATGTTTGTGTGTGAGTGTAGCCTTTGTAATGATGTGTTTAAAGACCATGCGGCCAGTCCGCTGGGCCGGGCCAGCCGACGCGTCCCTGGCCGTGGTCGTTGACGCGCTGCACAAAGGCGCTGGCCTGGGTTTCGGGCAGGCGCAGCTGCAGGGTGACGAGCGAGCCATGTTGCACGTGCAGCAGCTCGGCGCCTGCGGCGTCGATCTCGCGGCGCAGCAGGCCTTCGAGCGCATAGGGCACCAGGCATTGCAGCGTAGCCATGCGTTGAAGCTGCATTTTGTGTGCGGTCAGCAGGGCCTGGGCCACGCAGTCGGTGTAGGCACGCACCAGGCCGCCGGCACCCAGCTTGACACCGCCAAAATAGCGCACCACCGTGGCCAGCACGCCGTCGAGGTCCTGGTGGCGCAGCACATCCAGCATGGGGCGCCCGGCTGTGCCGCCGGGCTCGCCGTCGTCCACTGCTGCCGATTGCCCGCCTGCCAGCAGCGCCCAGCAGATGTGGGCTGCGCCGGGGTGCTGCTGCCAGAGCGCATCGACATGGGCCTGGGCGCTGGCGCGGTCGGCCATGGGCTGCACGCAGCCGATGAAGCGGCTTTTTTTGATGGTGATTTCGCTGTGCGCGGGCGCGGCGAGGGTCTGGGGCATGGGGCGCGAGCTTAACGCGCGAGGCGGACCATGTGCCAGCCTCCCCGGGTTCAATGTGCAGGCTCTAAGGTACGAATCGGTGGCGTCGAGTGATGCAACAGCTGCAGCAGGTCGAGTTGCTTGGACGTGCCGGTCTTGGAGAACATGTGCTGCAGGTGTGTGCGAATGGTCGGCTCGCTGATACCCAGAATATCGGCCGCCTCCGTGCCGCTCAGCCCCTGGGAAAGCGCCAGCAGCACGCGCAGTTCGCCTCCGGTAAGCCCGTGCAGCTTGGCGAAGGCATCACCCGGAATGCATGTCGCCTGAACAGGATCCTGCATGAAAACTGCGACCGATGCGGCAAAGGACGCAAGAATACCGTGCCGCCGAGTGTTCTCAATCGGAAGAAGGGTCGCAATGTATCCGCCGCCGAATCCAGCTGGTATCGCCACGAAATGTTCGCCCATGTTCACCACCGCATCATCACGCGCTGCTTCTTCCATCGCCTTTGCCAGTGCATTGCGAGCCGCCAAATCCGTGGGAACAATCCGATTGTTTACCAAGTGAATCGCATTGCCCATTTTGATCTGGCATTCAGCAGCATGGTTCAAATATACAACCTGACCATCGCGTGCTGTAAGAAAAACACCAGCAACCAGCCCATCCAGCGTATTTTCCAGCATTTCCGACCTAGCCGTCCTGATATCCAGCATTTCGGATATGGCCAGTGCACGGCATACATGTGGCGAGAGAATTTTGAAAAAATTAAGGTCACGCTGTTGAAAATCAGGTTCGTTTTCGCTTCGTGACGCATGCAGGGAGATCATGCGTTCTGCGGTTTGCACCATGGGAAAGCAGACCATGTCCTGGAGTCCATACGGCTTTAGTACCTCTTGAAAGAACCGAGTTTCGAGCAACTGGTAACGTTCCCTGCGATCATCGTTATTTGAACCGATGCTGGCAGCCGCCATTGAATTTTCTGCATAATGATTTTCCAGCATTTGCAGGAATTCTGGCTGGTATCCGAACACGAACGGCTGTTTGTTTTGTACGTGTCGCAGATCATGAACGAATATTCCGCCCGCCGTGCTTCTACTGAACTCTGCAATCTGTTGGCAAGTGGACTGCCAGCGCTGCGGATCGAGTGCGCAGTTATAGATCGAACCTATCAGGTTGGTTAATTCTTCAGCAGAAATAACCTCCAGGTCGATCATGGAGCTCCCCTATTGCGCAGGACGTTGAAAAGCCATGCCATGGACTTTCACAAGGATACGGCTCACGCTTGAGTGCAAATTGTATTCGGCCCTCCCGGAGTGCCGCTGAATCCTTGAGGGATTGCTACCTATTTCTATGATATCAAACGCATATATTTGTAACAAATATAATATTCAAGTGATTTTATTTCCGCCGGCAATGGTGCTTGCGATAGATTTTGTTGGTAATAACAGTAACTTTATTGGTATGTCATTGCTTCCGATGACGCGTGGGGCAGGTGCCTTGCCTAAGCTCAATGCGTGACCAAGATGCCCTGTGCGCGTCGCCGTGGCGATGGTGCATCCATCGGGACGAATGGCTCACAAAGATATAGCTCCAGGAGCCAATGATGACCAAAAAAGCCAATACCGCAGTCAGCGAATTGCCAGGCAGTTCTCTATCACCCACATCGCCAGACGAATGTGCAGCATGCATGGCATGGGTAATTGAAACGGATCGCTTGATCTTGGCGCCTCTAGGTCGATGGCCGATGCGATCCTCCATCAGTCGGCTGGGCGCCGTGATTCTCGGTGGCGTGCTCCTTGCCTCCTGTGGCCCCAGCGTGAATGGCGTTGGAATGTCCGTGGCTGCCTCGATCAGTGGCGAGTCAGAAAAAGATGCCGCGAGAATGCCGATCCTGGAACGGCTTGATCACATGGTGGTGAACCAACACAGCACTGCGCACGATTCAGACTTGCCCGGAGTGTCCGTCGCCTCGTATTGACTGTACTTTTGCCATTCGGGTCGTTGGCAAAGCAATTCAATGCCTCGGGTTGCCAAACCCTTGCCCAGGCGGGGGCAAGGGCCGTCATTGCGACAAAAATGCCCTGCCGCCGTAAAATCGCGGGTTACCCACCAAAACCGCGCCCCACCACCACCATGGGCGGCCGCACCCCCCGCATGAACGCCCCCGTTGACGTCTCCTTTTTTGCGCGCGCCGCCAAGCCCTTGACCAGCTACCGGCCGTACTGGGCCAAGCGCTTTGGCACGGCCCCGTTTTTGCCGATGAGCCGTGCCGAGATGGAGCAGCTGGGCTGGGACAGCTGCGACGTGGTGCTGGTGACGGGCGACGCCTACATCGACCACCCGAGCTTTGGCATGGCGGTGATCGGGCGTACGCTGGAGGCGCAGGGCTTTCGCGTGGGCATCATCGCCCAGCCCGACTGGCAGAGCGCCGAGCCTTTCAAGGCGCTGGGCAAGCCCAACCTGTTCTGGGGCATCACGGCCGGGAACATGGACTCGATGATCAACCGCTATACGGCCGATCGCAAGATCCGCAGCGACGATGCCTACACCCCTGGCGACGTGGCCGGCAAGCGCCCCGACCGCGCCGCCATCGTGTACAGCCAGCGCTGCCGCGAGGCCTACAAGGACGTACCCATCGTGCTGGGCGGCATCGAAGGCAGCCTGCGCCGCATTGCCCACTACGACTATTGGAGCGACAAGGTGCGTCGCTCCATCGTGGTCGATGCCAAGTGCGATCTGCTGCTGTACGGCAACGCCGAGCGCGCCCTGGTCGAGGTCGCGCACCGGATTGCAGCGCGCGAGCCAGTCGAAAACATCACCGACGTGCGCGGTACGGCCTTTGTGCGCCGCACCACGCCCGAGGGCTGGTTCGAGATCGACTCCAGCAGCGTCGATCTGCCGGGCCGCGTGGACGAACACATCAACCCCTACCAGACCACCAGCGAACAGGCGGCGGGGCAGGGCGGCAGCTGCAGCAAGGAAGATGCTGCTGTGTCAGCAGCTGTTGGCGCAGACACAGAAAACACCACAGGCCAAAAAGACACCAGAACAGCTGGCACCACCCATGCGCTCACCTTCGTGCCCAACCCGGCCGTGCAGGGCAAGCACAAGGCCCCGCCGCGCGAGCGCACCGTGATCCGGCTGCCCAGTTACGAGCAGGTCAAGAGCGACCCGGTACTGTATGCCCACGCCAACCGCGTGATGCACCTTGAAACCAACCCCGGCAACGCCCGCGCCATGGTGCAGGCGCATGGCGAAGGCGCCACGGCACGCGATGTGTGGCTGAACCCGCCGCCCATCCCGTTGACCACGGCCGAGATGGACCACATCTTCGATCTGCCCTACGCGCGCAACCCGCACCCGCGCTATGCCGACGAGCGCGGCCGCCACGACGGCGCCACCAAGATCCCGGCGTGGGAGATGATCCGGTTCTCGATCAACATCATGCGCGGCTGCTTTGGCGGCTGCACCTTCTGCTCGATCACCGAGCACGAAGGACGCATCATCCAGAGCCGCAGCGAGGATTCCATCATTCGCGAGATCGAGGACATCCGCGACAAGGTACAGGGCTTCACCGGCACCATCTCCGACCTGGGCGGCCCCACGGCCAACATGTATCGCCTGGGCTGCCGCACACCCGAGATCGAAGCCGCCTGCCGCAAGCCGAGCTGCGTTTACCCCGGCATCTGCCAGAACCTCACCACCAACCACGATCCGCTTATCCAGATCTACCGCCGGGGCCGTGCGCTCAAGGGCATCAAGAAGATCCTGATCGGCTCTGGCCTGCGCTACGACCTGGCCATCCAGTCGCCGGAGTATGTGAAAGAGCTGGTGCAGCACCATGTGGGCGGCTATCTGAAGATTGCCCCTGAGCACACCGAATCGGGCCCGCTCACCAAGATGATGAAGCCGGGCATCGGCAATTACGACAAGTTCAAGACGCTGTTCGAGAAGTACACCGCCGAGGCGGGCAAGAAGCAGTTTCTGATTCCGTACTTCATCGCCGCGCACCCTGGTACCAGCGACGAGGACATGATGAACCTCGCCATCTGGCTGAAGAAAAACGGCTTTCGTGCCGACCAGGTGCAGGCCTTCTACCCCAGCCCCATGGCCAGCGCCACGGCGATGTACCACACGGGCAAGAACCCGTTGCGAAAGGTGACGCGCGACAGCGAAGAGGTGCCCATCGTGCGCGGCGAAAAGCGCCGCCGCCTGCACAAGGCGTTCTTGCGCTACCACGACCCCAACAACTGGCCGCTGCTGCGCGAGGCGCTCAAGGCCATGGGCCGGGCCGATCTGATCGGCAACGGAAAGCACCACCTGATCCCCACCTTCCAGCCGCTCACCGATGGGGGTTACCAGAGTGCACGGCGCACCAATTCCACACCGGGCTCTGCCAGGGCGGCCGCAGCCGCAGCAGGCCCCGCCAGGGGCAGCACCACGCCAGGCAAGCCGCAAAAAGGGCGGCTGCTGACCCAGCACACCGGCCTGCCGCCGCGTGTGACCGGCGCGGCCAAACCCGGCGCGCGCAAGCCGCGGCCCTGATCAGGCCGCCTGGCTTCTGATGGGTCGTTCAGGCCCGACGCTGGTCAAGCTGGCCAGGCCTGGTTGGAGCCGGGTTTTCGTGCGGGTGCGCCAGCTGCCATGCCTGGCTGCGCTGTGCTTCTGCGCTCTGTCGGCGGCATGGTGCAGCGCCGCTTACCCGGACAGGCCGCTGTCGGTAATGCGCCGTGCATACACCGCCAGCACGATGCGTTCTGAGTGCACCAGGTACTCGTTGAGTGCCGCGGCCGCTTGTTGCAGCTTGCCGGCCTCGAACAATTCCAGGATGTTCAGGTTCATCTCCACATAGGGCATGTGCAGAAATTCGGGGTCGTTGAGCAGTCCAAAGGCAAGCCGCAGTTCGGCCAGCACATGTGAAAACATCACGTTCAGGCGCTCGCTGTCGGCCAGCTCGACAACCGCCATGTGAAACCCCATGTTGGCCGTGCCCACGCCTTGCCAGTCGCCGGCATCGCGACAGCGCTGGGCCATCTCCACGGCCTGGCGCAGGCGTTTCTTGGCCGGGTGGCGCGGGTAGGCCTGCGCCAGCGCCTGGCATTCGATCAGCCGGCGCACGCGGTAGATGTCGATGATGGACGCAATGCTGGGAATGGCCACAAACACGCCCCGGTTGGGCGCGTGCGTGAGCAGCCCCTCTTTGGTCAGCAGCCGGAACACCTCACGCAGGGTGTTGCGCGAGATGTCCAGGCTTTCACTCAGGGCCGCTTCTGACAGGCGCTGGCCGGGTGAAAACTCCCCTTGCACGATCTTCTGGCGGATCAGCTCGGCCATGCGGTCTGTCAGGTTGGGCTGGGGGTCGTTGGTGGGGGGCATTCGGTGAAAGCGTGTGTGTTGGGGCGCAGGTGTCCAGGCAAGTGTAGTCCGCGCCCGGGGCCGTAGATGGCACCGCATTGGTACGAGCCGGTACTGCCGTGCAGCACCATAGGGTAAATACTTACCACGGCTACACAATTTTTGTTCAACAATTGTGAATATTTAAAAGAACAATGTACTTTTGTTGCTAAGCACTGGAGCATATGCTGTTCAATTAAATTGTCGCCATACTTTTATCGGAAGACCCCCCATGATTGAGACCAGTAAGCTTGCCGCACCTGCGCAAGACTTTGCAAAAAAGCGGCGTTCCTCGCTGCTGGCAGCCATTTTTCTGATGGCTACGTCGGCCATTGGTCCGGGTTTCATTACCCAGACGGCCACCTTCACCGCGACCATGGGGGCCGCGTTCGCTTTCGGCATCCTGGCGTCCATCCTGATCGATTTCGTGGTTCAAGTAAACATCTGGCGCATGATCACCGTGACACGGATGCGTGCTTCGGACCTTGCCAATGCCGCTATTCCGGGCAGCGGCTATCTGCTGGCGGTGCTGGTCATCTTTGGCGGCCTTGTGTTCAACGTGGGTAACATCGCTGGTGCGGGCCTGGGGTTGAATGCCATGTTGGGGCTGGATCCCAAGTGGGGTGGTTTGCTGAGCGCCTTGGTCGCCATAGGCATCTTCTCATCCAAGCGCGCAGGCGTGGCTGTGGACCGCATGATCATTGTGCTGGGCATCGTGATGGTGGCGCTCACCGCATTTGTAGCGTTTGTCTCCAATCCGCCGCTGGGCGAGGCGCTGCGCCAGACGGTGTGGCCCGATGCCATCAACTTCGCCACCATCACCACGATTGTGGGTGGCACGGTGGGAGGCTACATCACCTACGCTGGCGCACATCGCCTGCTCGACAAAGGCATGGTGGGGGTAGAAAACCTGGAGGCAGTCTCCAAGGGTGCGCTCAATGGCATTGCTGTCACCGGGCTGATGCGTTATGTGCTGTTCCTGGCCGTGCTGGGGGTGGTGGCCAGCGGCGTGGCAATTGATGTATCCGGCAAGGGGGCCAACCCTGCTGCGCAGGCTTTCCAGTCGGCGGCGGGGGCGTTCGGTCTGCGTGTCTTCGGTCTTATTTTGTGGGCTGCAGCCATCACCAGCGTGATCGGTGCGGCTTACACCTCCATGTCGTTCATCAGCACCTTTGTGCCCAGCGTGACTGAGACAGGTCGCAATCGTGTGACGGTGGTGTTTATCCTGATGTCGTTGGCGGCATACATGGCCCTGGGCACTGCGCCAGCTGCGTTGCTGGTGTTCGCTGGCGGTTTCAATGGCCTTATCCTGCCTTTGGGGCTCAGCCTTTTCATGTATGTGGGCTGGTTTCGCAGCGACCTGATGGGGGGGTACCGTTACCCTCGCTGGATGCTGGTGTTGGGTACCATCACCTGTGCCCTCACCTGGTGGATGGGCTACAAATCGATTGGCCCCATCTTTGCATTTTTGTCGCTGTAAGACGAGAAGGCTCCTATGGCAACGATTGATTTGAACAGTGACCTGGGCGAGAGCTTTGGCATCTGGACCATGGGTGACGACGAGGCCATCCTGCGCATTGTGACCAGCGCCAACGTGGCGTGCGGCTTCCATGCTGGCGACCCCGCAGGCATCCTGGCCACGCTGCGTGCGGCCAAAGAGCAGGGCGTTGCGGTGGGGGCCCATGTGGCTTATCCGGATCTGGCGGGCTTTGGTCGTCGCAACATGGATGTGGCCAGTCCCGATCTGGTGGCGGACATCATCTACCAGATCGGTGCATTGCAAGGGCTGGCTACGGCCGTTGGGGTGCGTGTGGCCTATGTGAAGCCGCATGGTGCGCTCTACAACACCATCGCCTATGACGAGCGCCAGGCCCGCGATGTGATTGCTGCCGTGCGTGCCGTAAACCCAGAGTTGGCCCTGGTGGTGCTGGCGGGCTCGCCCCTGGCGAAATGGGCACAGGATGCGGGTCTGCGTGTGGTGGCAGAGGCTTTTGCCGACCGGGCCTACACCCCGCAGGGCACGCTGGTGTCCCGCCGCGAAAAAGGTGCCGTGCTGCACGATGTCGAGATGGTTGCGCAGCGCATGTTGCGCCTCGTGCATGAAGGGGTTGTGGAGGCCATTGATGGCAGTCTTGCCCGTGTGGAGGCGCAATCCATCTGTGTGCACGGCGATAACGCCGCAGCAGTGGACATGGCCCGCGCCGTGCGCGTTGCGCTGGAGCGCGAAGGTGTGGCCGTACGTTCTTTTGCCTGATTTTCGGGAGGCATTGCGTGAGTATTTTTGCGTTGCAAGAGGTACGGGAAGCCGCCGTGGCTGCGGCCCGTCAGGCCCGTGCCACCTATCGGTCAGGGCTTGTGCAACCCACTGCGGGTATTGCCCCAGGCATGACGCAGGCCAACATGATTGCGCTGCCGAGCGACTGGGCTTGGGACTTTTTGCTCTATGCCCAGCGCAATCCCAAAGCTTGCCCCGTGCTGGATGTGATGGAGGCGGGATCGCACCAGACCGTGCTGGCCAAGGATGCGGATATCCGCACGGACATTCCTTTGTACCGCGTGTGGCGCAATGGACGCTTGGTGCAAGAGGTGGCGGATGCCACACCGTTGTGGGCTGAGCAGGCCGATTTGGTGACGTTCCTCATTGGTTGCAGTTTCACGTTTGAGACGCCGCTGCAAGAGGCTGGCATTGAAGTACGACACATTGCCGATGGCTCCAATGTGCCCATGTACCGCACCAATCGCCAGTGCCGCCCAGCCGGGCGCCTGCATGGCGAAATGGTGGTATCCATGCGGCCCATACCTGCACATCGGGTGGCAGATGCCGTCACGATTTCGGGGCGTTTTCCCTCGGTGCATGGTGCGCCGGTGCATGTGGGCGACCCCGCTGCTTTGGGTATTGTCGATCTATGCAAGCCTGACTTTGGGGATGCCGTGCGCATCGAGCCAGGCGAGATTCCCGTTTTTTGGGCCTGTGGCGTGACGCCACAAGCGGCTGTGATGGCATCGGGCGTGCCTTTTGCCGTCACCCATGCGCCCGGACACATGTTTATCACCGATGTGCCGGACAGTGCTTACCACGCATGAAGGTATCGGCTTTATTTCCGGAAAATAAATTGCGTTTTCTTCCTGTCAACCTCAATGCGCTGCTGGTCGAGCTGGACGACCTGGACCAGACCTTGGCGCTGCTGGCCTCGCTGCAGCGCGAGCCCCTGCAGGGCGTGCAAGAGTTGGTGCCCGCCGCGCGGACGCTCCTCGTACGCTTTCGTCCCTCTGCCACCAGCGCCGAGGCGCTGGTGCAAGGTATTGCCGGGCGTGATCTCTCGCAGCGCGCCGAGCGCAGCAGCACCCTGGTCGAGATCCCCGTGCACTACGACGGCGAAGACCTCGCCGAAGTGGCTCAGTTGCTGGGCATCACGCCCGAAGAAGTGGTGCGCCGCCACACCGGCAGCGAATACACCGTGGCCTTCACTGGTTTTGCCCCCGGTTTTGCCTACCTGAGCGGTGGCCACCCCAGCCTGAACGTGCCGCGCCGCAGCACGCCGCGCACCCGCATACCAGCCGGCGCCGTGGGCCTGGCGGGCTGCTTCAGCGGCGTGTACCCGCAGGCCAGCCCCGGCGGCTGGCAGATCATTGGCGTGACACCCTTGGCCATGTGGGATCTTGAGCGTGCCCAGCCCGCTCTGCTGCAGCCCGGTTACCGCGTGCGATTCGTGGATATTGCGACACAACCGATCGCTGCCGGTGGAATAAAACCAAAGGCTACGGGCCAACAAGGCCCGAAAAGTACCGCATGCCGTTCGGTGCAGGCGCTTGCGCCGGACCAGGCTGGGCTGCGGGTGCGCGCCACCGGCCTGCTGACCGTGTTTCAGGACCTGGGGCGCCAGGGCCAGGCGGGGCAGGGCGTGTCGGAGTCGGGTGCCATGGACCAGTCTGCCCTCAAGGCCGCCAACCGGCTGGTGGGCAACGCCAGCAACGCTGCAGCGCTGGAAACGGTAGGGGGCGGCCTGCAACTGCAAAGCCTGGGCGAGACCGTGGTGGCTGTCACCGGTGCTGACGCGCCCCTGGATCTGACCACTGCAGACGGTCGCCGCTGGAGCCTGCCGCGCCACGCCCCCGTGTCGCTGGCCCATGGCGACACCCTGGCCGTGGGCCAGCCCCGGGCGGGCGCGCGTTGCTACGTGGCCGTGCGTGGCGGCTTTGATGTGGCAGCTGTCATGGGCAGCTGCGCCACCGACACCCTGGCCCATGTCGGGCCCGCACCGTTGTCTGTGGGTGACATGCTGGGCGTGCGGCCCGCCAGCACCAGCGCGGTGGTGGGCGCCGCCGATCTGGCCACCGACGATCTGCCCACACTGGAGCAGGAGGTGGTGCTGGACGTGGTCATGGGCCCGCGCACCGACTGGTTCACCGCCGAGGCCATTGCACGGCTGGCCACCCAGCGCTGGCAGGTCACGCCCCAGTCCAACCGGGTGGGCCTGCGCCTGGCGGGCGAGCTGCCGCTGGACCGTGCCATCTCCGGGGAGCTGCCCAGCGAGGGCACCGCCCTGGGGGCGCTGCAGGTGCCGCCCAGCGGCCAGCCCGTGCTGTTTCTGGCCGACCACCCGCTCACCGGTGGCTATCCCGTGATTGGCGCCGTGGCGCCCTACCATCTGGACCGCGCGGGGCAGATCCCCGTCGGGGCCTGGTTGCGTTTCAACCCCATTCGCGCCTTTGCAGAGCTTTCGCCCAGCGTTTGAAAGAGTCAACCATGAAAAAAGTCTTGATTGCCAATCGCGGCGAAAACGGCCGCGCCGCGGGCGTTTCCCTACATCGCTGTGCCTGCGTAGCAGGTGACGGCGAACTCGCCATCCTTCACGTTTTCGAGGCGAAAGGTTTGATGCCATGAAAAAAGTTTTGATTGCCAATCGCGGCGAGATCGCCGTCCGCATTGCCCGCGCCTGTGCCGACTACGGCGTGCAATCGGTGGCGGTGTATGCCAATGCCGACATCGATGCGCTGCATGCGCGCATGGCGGATGAGGCCTATGGCCTCGATGGCGACCGGCCGGCCGACACCTATCTGAATATCGCCAAGCTGCTGGAGATCGCCCGAAAGAGCGGTGCCGACGCTGTGCACCCAGGCTACGGTTTCCTGTCGGAAAACCAGGCTTTTGCCCAGGCCGTGATCGATGCCGGCCTGGCGTGGATCGGCCCGCCACCCGCCACCATCGCCCAGCTGGGCGACAAGGTGCAGGCACGCAAGATTGCGCTGCAGGTGGGCGCGCCCCTGGTGGTGGGAACGCCCGACCCGGTCAAGGATGCCAGCGAGGTGCTGGCCTTTGCCGAGCAGCACGGCCTGCCCATCATCATCAAGGCGGCCTTTGGTGGCGGCGGGCGCGGCATGAAGATCGCCTGGCGCATGGACGAGGTGGCCGAGCTGTTCGACTCCGCCGTGCGCGAGGCCGTGACGGCCTTTGGCCGTGGCGAGTGCTTTGTCGAGCAGTTCCTGGACAAACCCCGCCACATCGAGGCCCAGGTGCTGGCAGACACCCATGGCAACGTGGTGGTGCTGGGCACGCGCGACTGCTCGCTGCAGCGGCGCAACCAGAAACTGGTGGAAGAGGCCCCTGCGCCATTTTTGACCGATGCGCAGCGCGAGCGCATCCACAGTTCGGCGCGCGACATCTGCGCGGCCGCAGGCTATGTGAGCGCGGGTACGGTGGAGTTTCTGCTCAGCCAGAGCGGCGCCATCTCGTTCCTGGAGGTCAACACCCGCTTGCAGGTCGAGCACCCCGTGACGGAGCAGACCACCGGCGTGGACCTGGTGGTGGAGCAGCTGCGCGTGGCCGACGGCCTGCCGCTGTCCGTGGCGCAGACGCCCGCTCCGCTGGGCCATGCTATTGAGTTCCGTATCAACGCCGAAGACGTGGGCCGGGGCTTTCTGCCCACCCCTGGCCCGGTGCAGCGCTTTGATGCGCCCTCGGGCCCCGGCGTGCGGCTGGACACGGGCGTGCAGTCGGGCTCGGTGGTGCCGGGCACGTTTGACTCGCTCATGGCCAAGCTGATCGTGACGGGTGCCACCCGCGAGCAGGCCCTGGCCCGTGCGCACCGTGCGTTGCGCGAGTTCAAAATCGAAGGCGTGGCCTCGGTGCTGCCGTTCCACCGCGCGGTCATCGACCACCCCGACTTCGTGGGCGCCGATGGCTTCAAGGTGCACACGCGCTGGATCGAATCCGACTTTGCCGCACCGCTGGCCGCCTCGATCCAGGCGCAGGCGCGCGCTGAACCGCAGCCCGACGCCAGCTTGCTGCGTACCGCCATCGAGATCGACGGCCGCCGCGTCAACCTGGGCCTGCCCGCCGCGCTGCTGCAGGGTTTGGCGCATGTGTCCGGCGGGGCTGCACAGGTGAAGGCCCCCGAAGTGGTGGTGGATGCCGGCGCGGTCACATCGCCCATTGCGGGCAACCTGCACGCCTGGAAGGTGGCTGAGGGCGACCTGGTGCAGGACGGTGACGTGATCGCCGTGATGGAAGCCATGAAGATGGAAATGCAGGTCACCGCCCACCGCAGCGGCCGCATCACGCTGACCGCAGAGGCCGGCACCAGCCAGGCGCTGGGGGCGGTGATCGCGCGGATTGCGGGAGTCTGAGGGGTCGCCGGGCCGCTGCCCGAACCGCACCATCTTTTCTCCCATGAAAAAACCGCCCGAGGGCGGTTTTTTCGTGGCGGCTGGGCAGGCTCAGATCACCTTGGCAATGGCCTGGCAGACGTAGTCGATGTTCTTGCTGTTGAGCGCAGCCACGCACATGCGGCCGGTGTCGGTGCCGTACACGCCGAATTCATTGCGCAGGCGCACCATCTGGTCCTTGGACAGGCCCGAATAACTGAACATGCCGATCTGGGTGGTGATGAAGCTCATGTCCTGCTTCACACCCGCAGCCTTCAAGCCGTCCACCAGCTTCTGGCGCATGGCCTTGATGCGCACGCGCATTTCGGCCAGTTCCTTTTCCCACAGCGCGCGCAGCTCGGGGTTGTTCAGGACCGCAGCCACGACCGCGCCACCGTGGATGGGTGGGTTGGAGTAGTTGGTGCGGATCACGATCTTGAGCTGGCTCAGCACGCGGCTGGCTTCTTCCTTGTCAGAGCACAGCACCGACAGGCCGCCCACGCGCTCGCCATACAGGCTGAAGCTCTTGCTGAAAGAGGTGGAGACAAAGAAGTTGAGGCCGGCAGCCACGAACTTGCCGATCACCGCGCCGTCTTCGGCGATGCCGTGGCCGAAGCCCTGGTAGGCCATGTCGAGGAAGGGCGTGAGGCCCTTGGCCTTGACCACGGCAATGACCTGGTCCCACTGCGCGGGCGTGATGTCGTAGCCGGTGGGGTTGTGGCAGCAGGCGTGCAGCACCACGATGGTGCCGGCAGCGGCAGCGTTCAGGCTGGCCAAAAAGCCTTCGAAGTTCACGCCGCGCTTTTCGGCGTCGTAGTAGGCGTAGGTCCCGACTTCAAAACCGGCGTTGGTGAACAGCGCACGGTGGTTTTCCCAGCTGGGATCGGAGATCAGCACCTTGGCGTTGGGGCTGACCTTCTTCAGGAAGTCGGCGCCGATCTTGAGGCCGCCGGTACCGCCGATGGCCTGCACGGTGGCCACGCGGCCGGATTGGACGGGTTCGCTGTCGGCGCCGAACACCAGGCTCTTGACGGCGTTGTCATAGGCCACGATGCCGTCGATGGGCAGGTAGCCACGGGCCGTGGGGGTGGACATCATGGTCTTTTCTGCGGCCTGCACGCATTGCAGCAGGGGCAGCTTGCCGTTGTCGTCGAAATAAACGCCGACGCCCAAGTTGACCTTGTTGGGGTTGGTGTCGGCGTTGAATTGCTCGTTGAGGCCCAGGATGGGGTCGCGGGGGGCCATTTCGACGGCGGTGAACAGAGACATGAAAATCCTTGAAAGGTTGTCAGTAGCGAAGAATCGGGGCGTGGTGTACTGTGCCCGGTTGCGCCGATTTTAACGGCCCACCACAATCCCTCGTTGACTGCACCATGCCGGATATCACTGAAGTCTCTACCGAAAAGCCCGACGGCGAGTACGTCCGCTTTCCCGATTCCCCGTTTGAACTGTTCCAGCCTTACCCGCCTGCGGGCGACCAGCCCGAGGCCATCAACAAGCTGGTGGAGGGGCTGAATGACGGGGAGACCTTCCAGACGCTGCTGGGTGTGACGGGCTCGGGCAAGACCTTCACCATGGCCAACGTGATCGCCCGCATGGGGCGCCCGGCCATCGTGTTCGCGCCCAACAAGACGCTGGCGGCGCAGCTCTACAGCGAGTTCCGCGAGTTCTTCCCCAAGAACGCCGTCGAATATTTCGTGAGCTACTACGACTATTACCAACCTGAGGCTTACGTGCCGCAGCGCGACCTGTTCATCGAGAAGGACAGCGCCATCAACGAGCACATCGAGCAGATGCGATTGAGCTGTACCAAGAGCCTGATGGAGCGCAAGGACGTAGTCATCGTGGCCACCGTGTCGGCCATCTACGGCATTGGCGAGCCCGAGAGCTACCACCGCATGGTGATGACATTGCGCACGGGCGACAAGCTGGGCCAGCGGGATGTGATTGCCCAGCTGATCCGCATGCAGTACCAGCGCAATGAAGCGGACTTTTCGCGCGGCAAGTTCCGCGTGCGCGGCGACACCATCGACGTGTTTCCGGCCGAGCATTCCGAGCTGGCGATGCGCATCGAGCTGTTTGACGACGAGATCGAAAGTCTGCAGCTGTTCGATCCGCTCACGGGGCGCGTCAAGCAGAAGATCCCGCGCTTTACCGTGTACCCCAGCAGCCACTATGTGACCCCGCGCGACAAGGTGCTGGCCGCCGTGGAAACCATCAAGCTGGAGCTGGCCGAGCGCCTGCAGCAGCTGGTGGCCGATGGCAAGCTGGTGGAGGCCCAGCGGCTGGAGCAGCGCACGCGCTTCGACCTCGAGATGCTCAGCGAGGTGGGGCACTGCAAGGGCATCGAGAACTACACGCGCCACCTGTCGGGCGCCGCGCCGGGCGATCCGCCCAGCACGCTGACCGACTACATGCCCAAGAACGCCATCATGTTCCTGGACGAGAGCCACCAGATGATCGGCCAGCTCAACGCGATGTACAGCGGTGACCGCTCACGCAAGACCACGCTGGTGGAATATGGGTTTCGCCTGCCATCGGCGCTGGACAACCGCCCGCTCAAGTTCGAGGAGTTCGAGCAGCGCATGCGGCAGGTGATTTTTGTTTCAGCCACGCCGGCTGACTATGAAAAAACCCATTCGGGCCAGATCGTGGACCAGGTGGTACGCCCCACCGGCCTGGTGGACCCGGTGGTGGAAGTCCGTCCCGCCACCCACCAGGTGGATGACGTGCTGCAGGAAATACGCATTCGCGTTGAAAAGCATGAACGCGTACTCATTACCACGCTGACCAAGCGCATGGCCGAGCAGCTGACCGATTACCTCACGGACAACGGCGTAAAGGTGCGTTACCTGCACAGCGACGTGGACACCGTGGAGCGCGTCGAAATCATCCGCGACCTGCGCCTGGGGGCATTCGACGTACTGGTGGGCATCAACCTGCTGCGCGAAGGGCTGGACATTCCCGAGGTGTCGCTCGTGGCCATCCTGGACGCCGACAAGGAAGGCTTCCTGCGCGCCGAGCGCAGCCTGATCCAGACCATCGGCCGTGCTGCGCGCAACCTGAACGGCCATGCCATCCTTTATGCGGATCGCATCACCGATTCCATGAAAAAAGCCATGGGCGAGACGGAACGCCGGCGCATCAAGCAGATCGCATACAACGAGGCCCACGGCATCACGCCGCGCAGCATTGTCAAGCGGGTAAGAGACCTGATTGACGGGGTTTACAGCGAAAAAGCGGGCAAGGACGCAGAGCGGCTGGAGCAGGAAGCCCTGCAGCGCGCCCAGGTGGAGGACATGTCCGAGAAGGACGTGGCGCGCGAGATCAAGCGCCTGGAGAAGCTCATGCTGGAACATGCGCGCAACCTGGAATTCGAGCAGGCCGCACGCATGCGCGACCAGTTGACACGGCTCAAGGACCAGGCTTTTGGAGCGCATGGCAGCGATTCAGTGGCACTCTGAACGCAGGTGTCCCAAGGGGAATGAAACTTGATCGGTGAAATTATGACTTGTTGGTTTTTTAACCCGACAAAATCGATTGGGATTTGTGGTATACTCTTACAAAATACTCAAGAAAAGAGCCCAACGATGAAGGGCCCTGTGCCAGACAACTGGACGGGGTAAGGGGCGGAGACGGTGCAGGCGCTGCGCATTTGCCAGGGCCCGCAGTTTTATAACGAACAAGCGTAGACAAGGAGCTTGCGATGCGTCTCACAACCAAAGGCCGTTTTGCGGTCACCGCCATGATTGACCTGGCTTTGCGCCAGAACAATGGCCCTGTCACGCTGGCGGCCATCAGCCAGAGGCAACAAATCTCGCTGTCCTACCTGGAGCAGCTCTTTGGCAAGCTGCGCCGCCACGAACTCGTGGAATCCACCCGGGGACCCGGCGGTGGCTACACCCTGGCCCGCAAGGCGGCCGACATCACGGTGGCAGACATCATTGTTTCGGTGGATGAGCCGATTGATGCCACGCAGTGTGGTGGCAAGGAAAATTGCCTGGGTGAGGCGGGTCGCTGCATGACGCATGAGTTGTGGGCTTCGCTCAACCAGCGCATGGTCGAGTTCCTCGATTCCGTCACGTTGCAGAAGCTGGTGGACGAGCAACTGGCCAAGGGTGTGCAGATCGAGGACAAGCCCGTGACGCGGCGCGCGATCTCCACGACTCCCGTGGTCAAGCCCATTCGCGTGAATGCACCCAATTCGGTGTTCGCGCTGGGTAACGTCTTCGCCAAATCCTGATACCTGGGGCGCCCGGTTCGGCCCTGGGGTCGGCACCGCCCTGAACGTGTTTCTCGAACCTTGTTTTTTTGAGTTTGCCAGCCAGCAATTTTTACTGAGCCAGCCATGGACATGACCCCGCATTTCCCCATCTATCTCGATTACGGCGCCACCACGCCGGTGGATCCACGCGTTGTGGATGCCATGATTCCGTGGCTGCGCGAACATTTCGGCAACCCCGCTTCCCGCAGCCACGCCTGGGGCTGGGAGGCCGAAGAGGCCGTGGAAAAAGCACGCGTGCAAGTGGCCGACCTGATCGGCGCGGACCCCCGCGAGATCGTCTGGACCAGCGGTGCCACCGAGTCCATCAACCTCGCCTTGAAGGGCGCTGCCCATTTCTACCAGGGCAAGGGCAAGCACCTCATCACCCTCAAGACCGAGCACAAGGCCGTGCTGGACACCATGCGCGAGCTGGAGCGCCAGGGTTTCGACGTGACCTATCTGGATGTTCAGGAGGATGGCCTGGTCAACATGGACGCCCTGAAGGCAGCCATCCGCCCTGACACCATCTTGATCAGCATCCTGTTCGTGAACAACGAAATCGGTGTGATCCAGGACATTCCGGCCATTGGCGCCCTGTGCCGCGAGAAAGGCATCCTGCTGCATGTGGATGCCGCGCAGGCCACAGGCCGGGTCGAGATCGACATGAGCGTTCTGCCGATCGACCTGATGAGCATGACGGCCCACAAGACCTACGGCCCCAAGGGGGTGGGTGCCTTGTTTGTGCGCCGCAAGCCCCGCGTCCGCCTGGAAGCGCAGATGCACGGTGGTGGCCACGAGCGCGGCATGCGTTCGGGCACGCTGCCCACGCACCAGATCGTGGGCATGGGCGAGGCTTTTCGCATCGCCAAGGAAGAAATGGCCGAGAGCAATGCCAAGGCCCGCGCATTGCAGCAGCGCCTGCTCAATGGCTTGAAGGATATCGAGCAGGTGTTCATCAATGGCAGCCTGGAGCGCCGGGTGCCGCAGAACCTGAACATGAGCTTCAATTTCGTCGAAGGCGAATCGCTGATCATGGGGATCAAGGGTCTGGCCGTGTCGTCGGGCTCTGCCTGCACTTCGGCCAGCCTGGAGCCCAGCTATGTCCTGCGCGCCCTGGGTCGCAGCGACGAACTGGCGCACAGCAGCCTGCGCATGACCATTGGCCGTTTCACGACCGAAGAAGAGATCGACTACGCCATTGGCACCATTCGTGAAAACGTGGCCCGCCTGCGCGAACTCAGCCCGCTGTGGGAGATGTACCAGGACGGCATCGATATCAGCACCATCCAGTGGGCAGCGCACTGAATTCCTGAAGATTTCTGAAGAATTGAAGAGGTACACATCATGGCTTACTCCGACAAAGTGGTTGACCATTACGAAAACCCCCGCAACGTGGGTTCGTTCGACAAGGGTGACGATTCCGTGGGCACCGGCATGGTGGGCGCTCCCGCCTGCGGCGACGTGATGAAGCTGCAGATCAAGGTGAACCCCCAAACCGGTGTCATTGAAGATGCCCGTTTCAAGACCTATGGCTGCGGCTCTGCCATTGCCTCGTCGTCGCTGGTGACCGAATGGGTCAAGGGCAAGACGCTGGACGAAGCGGCGGCCCTGAAAAACAGCGAGATCGCCGAAGAGCTGGCTCTTCCGCCCGTCAAGATCCACTGCTCCATCCTTGCCGAAGACGCCATCAAGGCGGCCGTGAACGACTACAAGGCCAAGCACCACAGCGCGGCGGCCGCAGTCTGACCATGGCCATTACGTTGACAGAAGCTGCTGCCCGGCATGTCTCCCGCTACCTGGCGCGCCGGGGCAAAGGATTGGGCGTGCGCCTGGGGGTCAAGACCACCGGCTGCTCGGGCCTGGCCTACAAGCTCGAATATGTGGACGACTCCGAACCGGAAGACATCGTGTTTGAAAACCACGGCGTCAAGGTGCTGATCGACCCCAAGAGCCTGGCCTACATCGATGGCACCGAACTGGATTTTGTGCGCGAAGGCCTGAATGAAGGCTTCAAGTTCAACAACCCCAATGAACGGGACCGCTGCGGCTGCGGTGAGAGCTTCCGCGTTTGAGGTTTCCTGTCGCGTTGCCGTCCAACCGCCATCGCGCTGCGTGCTGGCGGTTTTTTATTGATCCTGCGTGACCTAGTATGGGCATGAATCTGCAATCTGACGATTTTGAGCTGTTTGGCGTGCCGCAACGCTTTGCCCAGGACCGCGCGGCACTGGATGCGCGCTGGAAGGAACTGCAGCGCGAGGCCCATCCCGACAAATTTGCGGCACAGGGCGCCGCTGCCCAGCGGGTAGCCATGCAGTGGTCGGTGCGCATCAACGAGGCCTACCAGCGCCTGAAGGACCCGATGCGCCGTGCCGCCTACCTGTGCGAGCTGCATGGCGCACCCATCCAGGCCGAAGACAACACCGCCATGCCCGCAAGCTTTCTGGTGCAGCAGATGGAGTGGCGTGAATCGCTGGAGGAAGCGCGTTCATCTGCCGAGCTGGACGCGCTGGACGATGGCGTGCAGCAGGCCCAGAGCCAGGTGCTGACGCTTTGCAGGCAACTGCTCGACGAGCAACAGGATTACGCCGCTGCAGCGCGGCAGGTCAGAGCCCTCATGTTCATTGCGCGATTTGCCGACGACATCGAGCGGCGCCGGGATCAACTGGGACAATAGCGGCATTCCCCTTTTTTTCGAGGCGCTTTGCGCAAGGCAGGGCCTCATCACGTAGAACACAAGAATTCCATGGCGCTTTTGCAGATTTCCGAGCCCGGGCAGTCCCCCGATCCGCACCAACGGCGCATTGCGGTAGGCATTGATTTGGGCACCACGCATTCGCTGGTGGCGGCGGTGCGCAATGGCGTGGCTGAGTGCCTGCCCGATGGCGAGGGGCGCGTGCTGCTGCCATCGGTGGTGCGCTACCTGGAGCAGGGCGGGCGGCAGATTGGCTACGATGCGATAGCGGCGCAGTCCGGCGATGCCCGCAATACCATCGCCTCGGCCAAGCGCTTCATGGGCCGTGGCCTCAAGGATGTGGCGGACGCAGAGCAGTTGCCCTACGAATTCGTCCAGAGCCCCGACGCCAGCGCTGGCGGCATGGTGGGGCTGTTGACGGCGGGGGGCGTGAAGTCGCCGGTGGAAATCAGTGCTGAGATCCTGGCCACGCTGCGTTACCGTGCCGAGGACACCTTCAACGACGACCTGTACGGTGCCGTGATCACGGTGCCGGCCTATTTTGACGACGCCCAGCGCCAGGCCACCAAAGATGCAGCCAAGCTGGCCGGAATCCATTTGCTGCGCCTGATCAATGAACCAACCGCTGCGGCCATTGCCTATGGCCTGGACAATGCCAGCGAAGGCGTCTACGCCGTTTACGACCTGGGCGGTGGCACCTTCGACATCTCGGTGTTGCGACTGACGCAAGGCGTTTTCGAAGTGATTGCCACCGGCGGCGATTCGGCCCTGGGTGGCGATGACTATGACGCAGCGCTCGCCAATTGGGTGCTTGAGCAACAGGGCTTGTCCGCCGATACGCCTGCCGACAAGGCAGCAATCCGCATGGCGGCCAGAGCCTGCAAGGAAGCCTTGACCGCTACTGAAATCGTAGCGTTTGTCGTTGAGTTGGCAGCTGGTAGCGTGCGATTGGATGTCAAGCAATCCGATTTTGAAACCGCTACCGCCGAGTTGACCGCGCGCTCCATGGCCGCGGTGCGCCGCGTCTTGCGCGACGCGAAGCTGGCGAGGGACGAGGTGCAAGGGGTGGTCATGGTGGGCGGCTCCACCCGCATGCCCCAGGTGCAGCGAGCAGTGGCCGAGTTTTTTGGCAAGGAGCCCCTGACCAATCTCAACCCGGACGAGGTGGTCGCGCTGGGTGCCGCCATCCAGGCCAACCAGTTGGCAGGCAACAACACGGCGGGCGATCTGTTGCTGCTCGACGTGATTCCCCTGTCACTGGGCATCGAGACCATGGGCGGGCTGGTGGAGCGCATCGTGGCCCGCAACGAGACCATTCCCACCGCCAAGGCGCAGGACTTCACCACCTACAAGGATGGCCAGACCGCATTGGCCATCCATGTGGTGCAGGGCGAGCGCGACCTGGTGCAGGACTGCCGCAGCCTGGCCCGTTTCGAGCTGCGCGGTATACCTGCGATGGCGGCCGGCGCAGCCCGCATCCGGGTCACTTTCACGGTCGATGCCGACGGCCTGCTGAGCGTGAATGCCCGGGAGCAGGGCAGCGGGGTCGAGGCCCGCATCGACGTGAAGCCCTCCTATGGCCTGTCGGACGACCAGATCGCCCGCATGCTGCAGGACGGCTTTGCCACGGCCGCGCAGGACATGCGCGCACGCGCCGTGGTGGAGGCGCGTGTGGACGCCGACCGCATGCTGATGGCGACCCAGAGCGCCCTGGACGCCGATGGCGACGTGTTGACTGGGCCCGAGCGGGCCGACATCGAGGCCTTGATGACCGCCCTGGGCCAGCAACGCGCGTCCGACGATGCCGCGGTCATCGAGGCGGCGACCCAGGCCCTGGCCAAGGGCACAGAGGCCTTTGCTGCGCAGCGCATGAACCGCGGCATTCGCCAGGCCCTGGCGGGCAAGAACGTGCAGGCTTTCTGAACCCACCGAGCGTACCCCTGCGAACAAGAAGACCATCCATGCCTGTCATCAAAATACTGCCCCACCCTGAATATTGCCCCTCCGGTGCCGAAATCACCGCACCCGCAGGCACATCCATCTGCGAAGCGCTGCTGGAGAACCACATCAACATCGAGCACGCCTGCGACATGAGCTGCGCCTGCACCACCTGCCACGTCATCGTGCGCGCGGGCATGGAGTCGCTCAACGAGGCCGAGGAAGAAGAAGAGGACCTGCTCGACCGTGCCTGGGGGCTGGAGCCCCAGTCGCGCCTGTCGTGCCAGGCCATCATTGCGCAGAAAGACTTGGTGGTGGAGATACCCAAATATTCCATCAACCACGCCAAGGAAAACCACTGATATGCACGGTGCTTCAGCCCCACGCGGCATGAGTACTGTGCGCCGCACGCCGGTTGCACCACGGGAGGCCTGATGTCACGGCAGATTGTTCTGGACACGGAAACCACCGGTCTGTCCGCCGAAGGGGGCGACCGCATCATTGAAATCGGTTGCGTGGAGCTGGTGGCGCGCAAGCTCACGGGCAACAACAAGCATTTCTACCTGAACCCCGAGCGCGACAGCCACGAGGATGCGCTGCGCGTGCACGGCATCAGCAACGAATTCTTGAAGGACAAACCCAAGTTTGCGGCCGTGGCCGATGAGCTGCTGGACTACCTGCAGGGCGCCGAGATCATCATCCACAACGCGGCATTTGACGTGGGCTTCCTGAACAAGGAGCTGGAGCTGGTGGGGCGCCCCGCGTTCCGCAGCTTTGTGGACAGCATCACCGACACCCTGGCCATGGCCAAGGAGCTCTATCCCGGCAAGCGCAATTCGCTCGATGCGCTGTGCGACCGCCTGGGCGTGGACAACTCGGGCCGCACACTGCATGGCGCCTTGCTGGATGCCGAATTGCTGGCGGATGTGTACATCAACCTCACCCGAGGCCAGGATGCGCTGCTGATCATCGACGATGCGCAGGACAGCGCCGATGGCGCCAGCTTCGTCCAGATCGATCTGCGCAGCTTCAACCTGCCCGTGCTGCAGGCCAGCGAGCAGGAAATTGCATCCCACGAAGAAGTGCTGACGCAGATCGACAAGGCCAGTGGTGGCAAAACAATTTGGCGATCCGTTCAGCCAGGCTGAAAAGCTGTGCCATAATCGAAGGCTGTCGCAGCGACACGGGTGATTAGCTCAGCGGTAGAGCACTGCCTTCACACGGCAGGGGTCACATGTTCGATCCATGTATCACCCACCAATTCAACCCTTGCAGGCGCATGTCTGCAAGGGTTTTTTCATGACCGGGGCATAACGGCGCACAAGCGGATGGATTGGCCGTTACAGTTGGCGCTCCGCGTCCGTACATTGCGCGAAGCGGCCTGCCCCTCGGACCCAATGTGGGCGGCGAAACGTTTCCCCGATCTTGCCCTTACTCCATGCTGGCTTTTCACAACCCGTTGCACCGGGGGCATGCCCCCGTCCATGAGTTCTTCCGGGGTGAACGCGTGCCCTGTTTTGAAAATCCCACACGGGCCGATTACGTGGAAAACAGCCTCCGAGCCCGGGGCCACAGCTTGCTCGCACCCGATGTCGACAGCGCAACGGTGTTGGGCCAGGTTCATGCGGCGCGCTATCTGGCATTCCTGGAGGGGGCCTGGCAACAGTGGCTGGCGCTCGATACCGCCAATGCCTCGGTGCAGCCGTTCCCGTCGGTCTGGCCGGTGCGCACATTGCGCAGCGACAGGGAGCCTGACAATTTCATCGCGCGCCTGGGCCTCTACTCCATGGACAACGGTACGCCGCTGGCGGCAGGCACCTGGGCTGCCGCCAAGGCCGGCGCGGATGCGGCTGCCAGTGCGGCCTTCCGGGTGGCCGCAGGCGAGCGCGCCGTGTTTTGCTGCACGCGTCCGCCCGGGCACCATGCGGGGCCCGATTTCATGGGGGGTTACTGCTTTCTCAACAATGCGGCGGTGGCGGCCCAGGCCTTGCGCGACCGGGGGGCGGATCGCGTGGCCGTGCTGGATGTGGATTACCACCATGGCAATGGCACCCAGAGCATCTTCTACGGCCGCGGCGATGTGCTGTTCGTGAGCATCCACGGTGCCCCCCGCACCGAATACCCTTTCTATCTCGGCCATGCCGATGAAACCGGCGAGGGCGAAGGAGAGGGCTGCAACCTGAACCTGCCGCTGCCCGCCGGGACCACCGCAACCGCCTGGTTTGCTGCGCTGGAGCAGGCCTGTGCCCGCATTGCGCGCTTCGGAGCGGATGCCCTGGTGGTTTCGCTGGGCCTGGATACCTTCGAAGGGGATCCCATTTCGCGGTTTGCCCTCGCTTGTGCCGATTTTTCCCGTCTGGGTGCGCGGCTGGCGGGATTGAAATTGCCGACGGTGCTGGTTCTGGAAGGCGGCTATGCCGCTGCAGAGCTGGGCACCAATGCAGGCAATGTGCTGGACGGTTTTGAGCAGGCCTGAAGGTATTCTCAGAAAAAAGGAAGACAGAGATGACGGACAAGGTGGATTGCGTCGTGGTGGGCGCGGGTGTGGTGGGCCTGGCCGTGGCCCGTGCGCTGGCCATGCAGGGGCGCGAGGTGATGGTGCTGGAGGCCGCAGACGCCATCGGCACGGGTACCAGTTCGCGCAACAGCGAGGTCATTCATGCCGGGCTGTATTACCCCACGGGTTCGCTCAAGGCGCGCCTGTGTGTGCAAGGCCGTGATCTGCTGTATGCCTATTGCGCCGACCATGGCGTGCCGCACCGGCGTTGCGGCAAGCTGCTGGTGGCGACTTCGCCGGAGCAACTGCCAGGCCTTCGGTCGATTCAGGAGCGCGCCACGGCCAACGGTGTTCTGGACCTGCGGTGGCTGGACCGCGACGCGGCCCGGGCACTGGAGCCCGCCCTGGAATGCGTGGCGGCACTGCATTCGCCCAGCACGGGAATCGTGGACAGCCATGCCCTCATGCTCGCCCTGCAGGGTGATCTGGAGCATGCAGGCGGAATTGTTGCATTGAATTCGCCTCTGGCATTTGCCGATTGTGTGCAAGGTGCTATTTTTTTAGAAGCAAAAGATGGCACGCGCCTGCAAGCAAGTACCGTGGTCAATGCGGCGGGTCTGCAGGCGCCGGCCCTGGCCCGGCAGTTTTCCGGGCTGGACGCACGCTACATTCCGACGGCCTATTACGCCAAGGGCAGCTATTTCACGCTGACCGCAAAGGCACCGTTCAGCCATCTGATCTACCCGGTGCCCGAGGCTGCGGGGCTGGGGGTTCACCTCACGCTGGATCTGGGCGGGCAGGCCAAGTTCGGGCCGGACGTGCAATGGGTGGATTCGGCCGACGATCTGCTGGTCGATCCGGCGCGGGGAGAGGCCTTTTATGGCGAAGTGCGCAAGTACTGGCCTGGCTTGCGCGATGGCGCGCTGGCACCGGGCTACGCGGGCATCCGGCCCAAGATCCATGGCGCCGACGCACCCGCAGCGGACTTTCTCATCCAGGGGCCGTGCGACCATGGCGTGCCTGGCTTGGTGAATCTCTTTGGCATCGAATCTCCGGGCCTTACCAGCGCCCTGGCCATCGCCGACCATGCGCTCTCTCTGGTTTGACTTGCATCAAATCCCGCTCTTTTGGTAACGTTTAGCGACCAAGCGGTGTGACAGGTTTTTGGGCATGTCGCTAAGATGGTCCTCAGGCTGCAGCATCCACGCTGCATGGCTGCTCACTTATTGCAACGAAAGGCATGTATGACTGCTTCTGACACCACCACCACCCAGGGCGAACTTGAAAAACTCGTGTCCGATCTGCGCGGCTTGTTGGCAAGCCGGGATCTGGATTCGTTCCCCGAGATCAAGGTGCTGCGCCAGCGCCTGGACGACGGCATGCATTCGGTGCGGGAATCGGCAGTGCGTGCCGCGCAGGAAGCAGCCCGCCAGGCCAAGGATGCAGCCGTGGCGGCTGACCGCTATGCCCACGATGAGCCCTGGCGCGTGGCCAGCGCGGCGCTGGCCGTCGGTGCTCTGGTGGGATTTTTGCTTGCACGCCGTTGATCGCTTGCCGTCCATTGCGCTGATGCAGGGAGAGTGCGTATGAACTGGCTTTCCTTGCTCGGACTGGAGGCATTCGCGGCGCGGTGGCGGGCGAATGCCATCGAGGGGGTCATCGCTGCCGAAGATCGGCTGGCATTGGCGCGCCTGGAGTGGCTCGATCAAAAGCAGCGCTTGCAACAGCTGCTGGCGCTGTTGATCGCCGTTATCGGGCTCACCATGGTGGCCTTGGTGATGGTGTCGATGGCCGTGCTGGTGCAGTTCTGGGACACGCCCCATCGCGTGCTGGCGGCCTGGGTGGTGGCAGGGACATGGCTGGTGGCCTGGTGCGCTGCCATCGTCACGTTGGTAGCGGTGGTACGCAGCATGGGCAATGGTTTTGCCCTGACCCGGCGTGAGTTGTCACAAGACTGGCGTGATATCAAGGAGCGCTTGTGAGTTCTTCCGAACAGGCCTTTTCAGTGCACGCCACGGTGGCGCAGCAACGGGTGCTGGAGCGCATCGCCGAGCAGCGCACGCGTTTGCGCGACCGCCGTGCCGCGCGGTTGCAGGCCCAGGCCTTGGCTGCTGCGACCGAGGGCGACGATGCGGAGGCTTCTTTGCTGCTGCGCGTTGCTGGCTTTGTCCGCCAGCATCCTGCTGCCGTTGCCGCGCTGGCCGGCGTGGCGATTGCCGCTGGCCCACGCCGACTGGTGCGATGGGCAGGGGTGGTGCTCCCGCTGGTGATGCGCCTGCGCCGCTAAGGCGCGATGTGGCTGCAAGGTGGGGCGCAAGGCCTCACCATTGGCCGTTCATCAGCCGTTCACGCCATTGCCTTGATGGCGCGCGCCACCTTCGAGACAAGCGCGGGGCCTTCATAGATCAGGCCGGTGTAGATCTGCACCACGTCTGCTCCCGCGCGGATTTTGCTCAGGGCATCTTCCGCACTGAGAATGCCACCCACGCCGATGATCGGAAAACGGCTGCCCAGTGCGGCGCGCAGCTGGCGGATAACCTGGTTGCTGGCTTCCAGCACCGGTGCACCGCTGAGCCCTCCCAGCTCCTCGGCATGGGGCATTCCCTGGACGGCTTCCCGGCGGATGGTGGTGTTGGTGGCGATCACGCCATCCATGCCGTGGCGTTGCAGTGTGCTGGCAATCACCGCCACCTGCGCCTCGTCGAGGTCGGGGGCAATTTTGACAAAGATGGGCACGCGGCGGGACGAGGTGACACCCTTGCTGTCGGTCTGGCGGTATTGCCCGGCCAGTGCTTCGCGGCGTTCGGCAATCGCACCCAGCAGGGCATCAAGGGCCGCGTCGCTTTGCAAGGCGCGCAGGTTCTGTGTGTTGGGGGAGCTGATATTGACCGTGACATAGTCAGCGTGCGGGTACACGCCGTCGAGGCAGGTGAGGTAGTCGCTGGTGGCGTCTTCGATCGGGGTGCTGGCGTTCTTGCCGATGTTCAGCCCCAGCAGCATCGGATGTTTGCGATGCTGGGTGCGAAACCGCGCCTGCTGCACGTTGTGGATGAATGCGTCCAGGCCGTCGTTGTTGAAGCCCAGCCGGTTGATCAGGGCCCTTGCCTCGGGCAGGCGGAACATGCGGGGCTTGGGATTGCCCGGCTGGGCCTTGGGCGTTACCGTGCCCACCTCCACAAAGCCGAAGCCCATGGCACCCAGGGCGTCGATGCAGCGGGCATTCTTGTCCAGCCCGGCCGCCAGACCCACGCGGTTGGGGAAGGTCAGCCCGGCCAGCTCGATGGGGTCCTCCACGGTTTCGTTGCACCAGGCCCACTGCATGGGCGTGCCTTGGCCGCGCGCGAGCATGCCCATGGTGAGTTCATGGGCGGACTCGGCATCCATGCCGAACAGGAAAGAGCGGGTGAGGGCGTAGGGGATCAGTGACATGAGGAGATAATTCGACGATTACCCTTTGATTCTCCCCCATGACGACTCCATCCCCTCTGACCCAAGACGAACTCAAGGCCCTGGTGGGCAAGGCGGCCCTGCAATACGTGGTGCCCGGTGCCATCGTGGGGGTTGGTACGGGCTCCACGGTCAACCACTTCATCGACGCGCTGGCGGGCATCAAAGACCAGATCCGGGGCGCTGTTTCCAGTTCGGTGGCGAGCACCGAGCGGCTCAAGGCGCTGGGAATTCCGGTGTTCGATGCCAATGACGTGGAATCGCTGGCGGTGTACATCGATGGCGCCGATGAAATCGACGGCCACGGTTACATGGTCAAAGGCGGTGGCGCCGCTCTGACGCGCGAGAAGATCGTGGCGGCCCTGGCCAGTTGCTTTGTTTGCATCGTTGATGAGTCCAAGCTGGTGCCGGCACTGGGCCGCTTCCCTGTGCCAGTGGAGGTGATTCCGATGGCTGCCCAGCACATTGTGCGACGCTTTGCCGCGCTGGGTGGCATGGCGCGCCTGCGCCTGAGGGACGGACAACCGCTGGTGACGGACAACGGTCAGCACATCCTGGACGTGACGGGCTTGTCCATCACCGACCCGCTGGCGTTGGAGTCCCAGGTGAACCAGTGGCCTGGGGTCGTGACGGTGGGCGTATTCGCGCACCAGAAAGCATCGGTAGGCCTTGTGGGAACCACGCAGGGCGTGGTGAAGACCTTCACCTACTGAACGGCGTCAGGCAGTGCCGGGCCCGGGCCCGGCAGGATGTGTCAGAAGCGGATACCTGCGGGGTTGCTGGGCGAAGGGCCGTCGGTGCTGGGTGTGGGCCGTGGACGCTCCGCAGGTGTTCTTCTGGCCGGCCCGCCGGATGCCGCCGGTTGCGCTGCCTGGACGGCCACCAGCGGGGTCGCGGGCGGGCGGCGGTAGTTCGGTGGCAGCTGGGATTGCAGGGGATATCCGGCCGCGTTCAGGTACTGGGTCCACTCGTTTTCGGAAAATCCCGCCAGCTGCTGGCCACCGATCGTGGCAAAGGGCAGGCCGTTGTTGCCGCTCATGCGCTGCAACGCCTCGATGTCCTCGTTGGTATTGACGGTGCGTTCAGCAAACGGAATGCCGCGCCCCACGAGCAGGTTGCGGGCGCTGTTGCATGGAGCGCAGTCACTGCCGGTGTACAGCGTCACGGGAAAGCGTGCCGCAATCTGCTGAAGCTCGTAGGGCAGTGCAGAACCGATGGCTGCGGCGGAACCTTGCCAGACGCCTTGTGCGGGTTTGGCATTGCTGTCGGACGCGCGGTCCGAGAAGGTCACCTTTCCATCGGGGCCGACAATCCGGTACACGACCTGGGCATGGGCACCGGCAACCGCCAGCACCATCCCCAACGAGGCCAGCAACGGTGTACGCAAGGGCTTGCCCATGGGTCGTCTCCTGATAAAGAAGAGTCGGTGCAACAGAAAGACTTAGTCTGCCATGCCCTGGTGGCGCAGCAAGGCATCCAGGCTGGGTTCTCGGCCACGAAAGGCCTTGAAGGATTCCATGGCGGGGCGGCTGCCGCCCGCCTCCAGAATGGCTTGCCGGTAGCGGCGGCCCGTTTCGATGCTGGCCAGACCGTCGCTGCCGGCGGTTTCTTCAAAGGCCGCGTAGGCATCGGCGCTGAGCACCTCCGCCCATTTGTAGCTGTAGTAGCCCGCCGCATAGCCACCCGCAAAAATGTGGCTGAAGGTGTGGGCCGTGCGGCTGAAAGAGGGCGGTGGCAGCACCGACACTTCGCTGCGCACCTCGGCCAGCAAGGGCATGAAATCCCGGGCGGGGTCGTGATCGGTGTGCAACAGCATGTCGAACAGGGCAAATTCGATCTGGCGCAGGGTGCCCATGCCACTCTGGAAGTTCTTGGCGGCGATCATCTTGTCGAACAGTGCACGCGGCAGCGGTGCACCGGTATCGACGTGCGCCGTCATGTTGCGCAGCACATCCCATTCCCAGCAGAAGTTCTCCATGAACTGGCTGGGCAGTTCGACCGCATCCCACTCGACACCGCTGATGCCCGATACGTCGCGTTCGTTCACCTGCGTCAGCATGTGGTGCAGGCCGTGGCCGAATTCGTGGAACAGCGTGATCACATCGTCATGGGTGAGCAGCGGGGGCTTGCCGTCCACGCCCTCGGCAAAATTGCACACCAGATGCGCCACGGGGGTCTGCAGCGTGCCGGTGTCGGGGCGCAGCCAGCGGGTGCGCACGTCGTCCATCCAGGCGCCGCCACGCTTGCCGGTGCGGGCAGGCTGGTCGAGGTAGAACTGGCCCACCAGCTGGCCGTCGCGCTCGATGCGATAGAACTCGACCGCGAGGTGCCACACGGGCGCGCTGTCGCGGCGGATGCTGACCTCGAACAGTGTCTCGATGATCTTTAAAAGGCCGGCCAGCACCTTGGGGGCCGTGAAGTATTGCTTGACATCCTGCTCGCTGAACGAATAGCGCGCTTCCTTCAGCTTCTCTGCAAGAAAGGGCCAGTCCCAGGCCTGCGGATCGTTCAGGCCCATCTGGCTGGCTGCGAAGTCACGCAGGTCGGCCACGTCCTTTTCGGCATAAGGCCGGGCGCGGCGCGCCAGATCCCGCAAGAATGAAATGACCTCGTCAGGCGACTGGGCCATCTTGGGCACCACCGACACCTGGCCGAAATTGTCGTACCCGAGCAGCTGTGCCTCTTCGCGGCGCAGTGCCAGAATTTCACGGATGAGCGCCGAGTTGTCGAAACGCCTGGCCTCGCCTTCGGCCTGGTCGGAGGCGCGCGTGACATAGGCGCGGTACATCGTTTCGCGCAAAGCACTGCGGGTAGCAAATTGCATCACCGGCAGATAGCAGGGCATCTTGAGCGTGAGCTTGTAGCCGTTCTTGCCCTCCGCCTGGGCCGCTGCCAATGCGGTCTGCTGGACATCGGCGGGCACGCCATCGAGTTCTTCCGCCGTGGCGTAGTAGGCAAAGGCGTCGGTGGCGTCGAGCGCGTTTTCACTGAATTTCTGGCTCAGCTCGGCCTGCCGTTCCTGGATCTGGGCAAAACGTTCCTTGGCGGGCCCGGTGAGTTCGGCGCCGCTGAGGACGAAATTGCGCACGGCGTTCTTGTGCGCCTGGCGCTGCTCGGAGGTCAGAGTGGCGGGATCAATGGCCTTGTACTTGGCGTACAGGCGCTCATCGGCGCCAAGGCGGGTCCAGAATTCGGTCACCCGGGGCAGCGCTGCGTTGTAGGCAGCGCGCAGTTCCGGGGTGTCTGCCACGCTGTTGAGGTGGCTGATGGTCCCCCAGGCGGTGCCCAGGTGCTCCGTGGCAACGTCCAGCACCTTCGCAATGGCATCCCAGCGCGCAGGAAAATCGGCGGCCGTGACCGTTTCGAGGGCGGCATTGGCTTTTTCCAGCAACACGTCAACGGCGGGGACCACGTCGTCTGGCGTGATCCGGTCGAACTGGGGAAGGTCGGAGAAGTCGAGGAGGGCGTTGCTCATGCGTGTGTAGATGGCGCTTTGCGGTGCGGGTTCAAGTTGCGAGGCTGTGGGAGCGGGGCTGACATCAAGTGCCGGCGGCGCGCTCGGCGGCTTCCAGGGTGTTGACCAGCAGCATGGTAATGGTCATGGGCCCCACGCCGCCGGGCACAGGGGTGATCCAGCCGGCCACTTCCTTCGCGCCATCAAAATCCACATCGCCGCACAACTTGCCTTCTTCATTGCGGTTCATGCCCACGTCGATCACCACGGCGCCGGGCTTGATCATGTCGGCCGTGAGCACGTTGCGCTTGCCCACGGCGGCCACGATCACGTCGGCCTGCAGGGTCTGGGCCTTGAGGTCGGGCGTGCGCGAATGGCAGATGGTCACGGTGGCATCTTTTTGCAGCAGCATCAGCGCCATGGGCTTGCCCACGATGTTGCTGCGGCCAATGACCACAGCGTGCTTGCCCCTGAGGTCGTAGCCCTTGCCATCATTGAGCGATTCGAGCATCTTCATGCAACCGTAGGGCGTGCAGGGCCAGAAGCCGGGCATGCCGGTCATCAGTGCGCCGGCGCTGGCAATGTGAAAGCCGTCCACGTCCTTGGCGGGCGAGATGGCCTCGATGACCTTTTGTGCATCGATGTGCGCGGGCAGCGGTAGCTGCACCAGGATGCCGTGGATGGTGGGGTCGTTGTTCAGGGCCTCCACGCGGGCCAGCAGCGCGGCTTCGGTCATGTCGGCCGCGTATTTTTCCAGCACCGAATGCAGGCCACTGTCTTCGCAGGCCTTGACCTTGTTGCGCACATAAACCTGGGAGGCGGGGTTGTCGCCCACCAGCACCACGGCCAGGCCTGGCGTGGTGCCCCGCGATTTGAGGGCGGCTGCGCGCTGGGCGACTTCAGTGCGCAATTGGCGGGACAGGGCGTTGCCGTCGATGAGTTGTGCGGTCATGTCAGAAAATACGGATAAAAATGGCCTGTAGCGCTTTGCAGGAAAGCGCTTAAAGCGATGAAACAGAGAGCAATCAAGCCTTGGGCGCGTTCTGGCCCAGTGCAATCTTGAGCAAATCGGCCACGGTGTTGGCGTTGAGCTTTTCCATGATGTTGGCGCGGTGGGCCTCCACCGTCTTGATGCTGATGCCCAGGTCGTCGGCGATCTGCTTGTTCAGGCGGCCGGCAACGATGCGTTCAAGCACCTGGGCTTCGCGGCCCGTCAGCTTGGACAGCAGCGCGTCGCGGCTGGCGGCCTGCTGGTAGCCGGCAAAGGCGTCGCGGGCATGGTCGAGCATACGCTCCACCAGCCCGACGAGCTCTTCCTCGTCGAAGGGTTTCTGGATGAAATCGAGCGCGCCTTTCTTCATGGTGTTCACAGCCATGGGCACGTCGCCGTGGCCGGTGATGAAGACGATGGGCAAAGGCGATTTGCGCTCGATCAGTCGGTCCTGCAGCTCCAGCCCCGTCATGCCGCCCATGCGGATGTCCACGATCAGGCAGGCCACCTCGCGCGGGTCGTAGCGTGAGAGAAAGGTTTCGGCAGAATCAAAGCAACGCACCCGGTAGTCCTTGCCCTCCAGCAGCCACTGAAGCGAGTCGCGGACTGCCTCGTCGTCGTCCACTACGTAAACGGTGCCTTTTTTCGGAATCAAACTCATGCAATTGTCCTCGGGGGTTGTGCGTTTGCTACAGAATTTGTAGTGGCATCCACAGGCTTGGCAAGCGGAAGCCAGAAGGAGAACCGGCAGCCTGTGACCTCGGATCCATTGTAGAGGTTCTCCGCCCGCATTCGGCCGTGGTGCGATTCGACGATGCTGCGGCACAGGTTCAGACCCATGCCCATGCCTTCCTGCTTGGTGGAGAAGAAGGCTTCGAACAGGCGCTCCAGCACCTCGGGCGCCAGCCCCTTGCCGGTGTCCTGCACCGAAAACTCCACCACATCGTGGCCTTCGACATGCTTGGGCACCACGCGCAATTCCACGCTGCGGCCGGACGTGGGGCGGTTGGCCATCTCGATGGCCTCGGCCCCGTTTTTCATGAGATTGACCAGCACCTGTTCGATCAGGATGGTGTCTGCCATCACGGGCGGCAGGCGCGCCGCAACGTAGTGGGTCAGGCGCACGTTGTGGCGGCGCAGCTCGATGTCGGCCAGCTCGACGGCCTCGTTCACCATCGAAGGCACATCGGCCAGTGTGCGGTTGGGTTCGCTCTTTTTCACGAAGGCACGGATGCGCTGGATGATCTGGCCCGCGCGCTGGGCCTGATGGGCGGTTTTTTGCAGTGCTGCGAGCAGGGCTTCTTCGGTGATCTGGCCGCTGCGGATGCGTGAAATCATCCCGCTGCAGTAGTTGCTGATGGCCGTGAGTGGCTGGTTGAGCTCGTGTGCCACGCTCGACGCCATCTCGCCCATGGTGATCAGGCGGCTGACGGACTGCGCCCGTTCGGCCTGGCGGGCCGCCTGCTCCTCGGCCAGGCGACGCGGCGTGATGTCGGTGGCAATCACCATCTGCGCCAGGCGTCCGTCCACCCAGTTGAGGTAGCGTGAGCGCACCTCCAGCCATTTGCCCATGTCAGGCAGGTAGATTTCGGCGTTCTCGCTGCGTGCGCTGGTCAGCGAGTCGGTGGGCAGTCCCATCAGGCCGTCCTCGTCGTCCACGCCCGCCATGTGGCTGTTGGCCGCTGGCACCACGCCCGCCTGGGCCACCAGTTGTAGGTGGCCCACGGTTTGCGAGCCAAACCACTGGCGGTAGAGCTTGTTGGCAAACAGCAATTCCTGGCTTCCCAGCGGTGCCACCGACACCGAAGCGTCCAGCGACTCCAGCACGATGGTGAAGCGTTCATAGGAGGCCGACAGCTGCTCGCGGATGCGGTTGGGTTCGGTGATGTCGGTCATCGATGTCATCCAGCCGGTTTGCTGGCCATGGGCATCGATCAGCGGAGACACATACAGGCGCGCGTCAAACTGCGTGCCATTCTTGCGCCGCACGCGCACCTGAAACCCGCCCGTCACGGTCTTGCCGCTGATTTCGTCGCGCAGCTTGGCATACAGGGCTTCATAGTCGGATTCGGGCCAGTAGGGGAAAGGGGCCGTCAGGCCCACGAGCTCGGTTTCGCTCCACCCGGTCATCTGGCAAAACGCCGCATTCACATAAGTGATGCGCCCCTCCAGATCCAGCGCACGCATGCCGGTAAGGACGGAGTTCTCCATGGCCCGGCGGAAATTGGTTTCAGCCACCAGCGCCTTCTGGGCCTGCATGCGCCGGCGGGTGTGGCGCCAGGTCGCAATCAGCATCCAGGCCGTCATGGCGCTGAGTGTGCCGACCAGCCAGAACAGGCCGCTACCCACCACGCCCAGCGATGTGCGGTAGGCCTGTGCCTTGAGCACCAGGCCGTTGCCCACCGGGGAAACGGGTACTTCGTATTCGTTGGCGCGTGGGGTCCACGGCAGCAACTGGGTATTGGGGTTGCGCCGGCCCAGCGGCGTGCCGGCCAGCACCTGGCCGTTGCCATCGAGCAGCGTGACGGCATAACGCGCCAGCACTTCGGTGGGCGTGCCATAGCGCAACAGGCTGTCGATGGAGTATTCGCCCAGTACCACGCCGCTGAATTTGCCCTGCTGGTTCAGGGGCACCTGCAATTGCAGCAGGGGCGTGGCGTCGCCCCGGGTGGCGGTGGGCTGTGCATACACGGGTTGCTGCAGGTCGCGCGCCAGCTCGTAGGTGTCCCTGGTGTCGCCGGGTGTGAGCACTTCACCGGCCACGCGCAACTCGCTGCTGCCCAGCGTGGGGGCCGCATGGCTGGCACGGATGCGCCGCTTGTCATCAATCCAGGTGATGGCCTGCAACTCGGGGTGTTGGCTGATCAGGGATTCGGCCCGGCTCACGAACTCCGCACGGTCCAGGTCCTGGTTGGACAGATCGCGCGCAATGCGCATGAGCTGCTCCTGGCGCTCCAGAAGCCGCAGGCGCACACGTTGCTGGGCATATTCCACATCCCGTTTAAGGGCTTCGTGTTCGCGCTCGATCTCTTCGGTTCGCAGATACCAGAACGCCGCCACGATGGCCGCCATGAACATCAGCACGGCGGCCAGCGGTGCCAGTGCCGCAAACCGGTCCTGCCGGGTGGGGGAGAGGCCGCGCCACCATTTGCGTACCCCCCGCACCCGTGGGGGAATGGGCGCTGCGGGTGCGGCGGTGGCTGGGGAGGTTTCCATGGGGCAAGTGTAGAGGAGGGTGGGCAACGCCATGGCGTTATCGCAGGTGTTTGCGCCTGCAAGAAAATATCGTTATATGAAATGCAAAGGCACTATTCGAAATTTGAAAAAAATATGCGAAACTCCACGCAACGTACTAAATTGCACCCTCAACACAGGAGACAAGCATGTCAGCTCAGCCCGCCCCTCTGGTCGGAAACGGCGCCGCGCCCGCCATCGACACCGATCAGCAAGAAACCCGTGAGTGGATGGACGCGCTGTCCGCCGTGATCGATAAAGAGGGGGCTGAGCGCGCCCACTTTCTGATCGAGCAACTGCTCGAGCATGCGCGCCAGAACAGCATCGACATGCCGTTCTCGGGCAACACGGGTTACGTCAACACGATCGAGCCCACCCAGGAAGCCCACTGCCCCGGCAACATCGCCATCGAAAAGCGCCTGCGCGCCTACATGCGCTGGAACGCCATGGCCATGGTGGTGCGCGCCAACCGCCTGAACCCCGCCGATGGCGGCGACCTCGGCGGCCACATCGGCTCGTTCGCCTCGGTGGCCAGCATGTTCGGTGCGGGCTTCAACCATTTCTGGCATGCCGAGAGCGAAGGCCACGGTGGCGATCTGCTCTACATCCAGGGCCACAGCGCCCCCGGCATCTACGCCCGCGCCTACCTGGAAGGGCGCCTGAACGAACAGCAGCTCGACAGCTTCCGCCAGGAAGTGGATGGCAAGGGCCTGTCGAGCTACCCGCACCCCAAGCTCATGCCCGAGTTCTGGCAATTCCCCACGGTGTCCATGGGCCTGGGCCCGCTGATGGCGATCTACCAGGCGCGTTTTCTGAAGTACCTGCATGCCCGGGGCATTGCCAACACCGAAAACCGCAAGGTCTGGGTGTTCTGCGGTGACGGCGAGATGGACGAGCCCGAATCGCTGGGCGCCATCGGCCTGGCGGCGCGCGAGAACCTGGACAACCTGATCTTCGTGGTGAACTGCAACCTGCAGCGGCTGGACGGTCCGGTGCGCGGCAACGGCAAGATCGTGCAGGAGCTCGAGGGTGAGTTCCGGGGCAGCGGCTGGAACGTCATCAAGCTGCTGTGGGGCGCCGGCTGGGATGCGCTGCTGGCCCGCGACAAGACGGGCAAGCTGCGCCAGCTGATGATGGAGACGCTAGACGGCGACTACCAGGCCATGAAGGCCAACGACGGCGCCTTTGTGCGCAAGAACTTCTTTGGCCGCTACCCCGAGACGCTCCAGCTCGTCGAGCACATGACCGACGATGAGGTGTTCGAGCTGCGCCGCGGCGGCCACGAGCCCGCCAAGGTGTACGCTGCCTTTCACGCCGCCAACGCGCACCAGGGCCAGCCCACCGTGCTGTTGGTGAAAACCGTCAAGGGCTATGGCATGGGCAAGGCCGGTGAAGGCAAGAACACCGTGCACCAGACCAAGAAGCTGTCGGACGAAGACATCAAGTACATCCGCGACCGCTTCAACATTCCGATCCCCGACAGCGAGCTGCCAGGCCTGCCGTACTACAAGCCGGCCGACGACACGCCCGAAATGCGCTACCTGCACGAGCGCCGCAAGGCCCTGGGTGGCTACCTGCCGCACCGCCGCGCCAAGGCCGACGAGCACTTCACCGTGCCCGCGCTCGATACCTTCAAGGCCATCCTGGAGCCCACGGCCGAGGGCCGCGAGATCAGCACCACGCAGGCCTACGTGCGCTTCATCACACAGCTGTTGCGTGACCAGGCCCTGGGGCCGCGCGTGGTGCCCATCCTGGTGGACGAGGCGCGCACCTTCGGCATGGAAGGCCTGTTCCGCCAGATCGGCATCTACAACCCCAAGGGCCAGCAGTACACCCCGGTCGATCGCGACCAGGTCATGTACTACCGCGAAGACAAGGCCGGTCAGATCCTGCAAGAGGGTATCAACGAGGCCGGCGGCATGGCCAGCTGGATCGCTGCAGCCACCAGCTACAGCACCAACAACCGCATCATGGTGCCGTTCTACGTGTACTACTCGATGTTCGGCTTCCAGCGCATTGGCGACCTGGCCTGGGCCGCGGGCGACATGCAGGCGCGCGGTTTCCTGCTGGGCGGCACCTCGGGGCGCACCACGCTCAACGGCGAAGGCCTGCAGCACGAAGATGGCCACAGCCACATCCTGGCGGGCACCATCCCCAACTGCGTGAGCTACGACCCGACCTTTGCCCACGAGGTAGCGGTGATCCTGCACCATGGCCTCAAACGCATGGTCGAAAAGCAGGAAAACGTCTACTACTACATCACCCTGCTCAACGAAAACTACGCCATGCCCGGCATCACGCCCGGCACCGAAGAGCAGATCATCCAGGGCATGTACCTGTGCAAGCCCGGCGCCGAAGGTGACAAGCGCGTGCAGCTGCTGGGCTCGGGCACCATCCTGCGCGAATCCATTGCCGCACAGACCCTGCTGGCCGCCGACTGGGGCGTGCAGGCCGATGTCTGGAGCTGCCCCAGCTTCAACGAACTGGCCCGCGAAGGCCAGGACTGCGAGCGCTGGAACCTGCTGCACCCGCTCGAAGCGCCGCGTGCGTCGTTCGTGGCGCGCCAGCTGGGCGGCCATGCAGGCCCGGTGGTAGCCTCCACCGACTACATGAAGAGCTACGCCGAACAGATCCGCCCCTTCATCCCGGCGGGCCGCCCCTACAAGGTGTTGGGTACCGACGGCTTTGGCCGCAGCGACTTCCGCAGCAAGCTGCGCGAGCACTTCGAGGTCAACCGCCATTACATCGTGGTCGCCGCGCTCAAGGCGCTCAGCGAGCAAGGCAGCGTGCCCGCCACCAAGGTGGCCGAGGCGATTGCCAAGTACGGCATCCAGGCCGACAAGACCAACCCGCTCTACGCATAAAACGAACGGAGACAGAACAATGGCATTGGTCAATATTCAAGTCCCGGACATCGGAGACTTTGACGAAGTGGGCGTGATCGAGTTGCTGGTCAAGGTGGGCGACACCGTGAAAGCTGAGCAGTCGCTCATTACCGTCGAATCCGACAAGGCATCGATGGAGATCCCGTCCAGCCACGCAGGCGTGGTCAAGGAACTCAAGATTGCGCTGGGCGACAAGGTCAAGCAGGGCTCGGTGATTGCGGTGGTGGAGTCCGCTGACGCGGGCGCTGCAGCAGCACCGGTGGCTGCCCCGGCCCCAGTGGCGGCTGCCGCTCCAGCTCCAGTGGGGGCCCCAGCGCCCGCACCGGCGGCCGCAGCTGCTGCAGGCCCGATCGAAGTGCACGTACCCAACATCGGCGACTTCAAGGACGTGGCCGTGATCGAGCTGCTGGTCAAGGTGGGTGACACCATCCAGCGCGAACAGTCGCTGTTCACGGTCGAATCCGACAAGGCCTCCATGGAGATTCCTTCGCCCGCCGCCGGCGTGCTCAAGGAGCTCAAGGTCAAGATCGGCGACACCGTCAACATCGGCGATCTGGTGGCTGTCCTCGAAGGCGCGGCAGGCGCCTCTGCGCCTGCACCCCTTGCCGCTGCTGCACCAGTGGCAACGCCAGTCGCTGCGGCACCCGTCGCCGCCGCTGCAGCGTCCGCCGTGGCCGTGACCACGGTAGCCGTCCCCGCCCACCAGCCAGGCAGTCTCACAGCCGGCCTGCCGCACGCCTCGCCTTCGGTGCGCAAGTTCGCCCGCGAACTGGGCGTGCCCATCGACGAAGTCCAGGGCACCGGCCCCAAGGGCCGCATCACCCAGGACGACGTCGCCGCCTTCACCAAGCAGGTGATGGCAGGCGCCGTGCAGACCAAGGCCCAGGCCGCCAAGGCGCCCGCTGCGGCATCCGGCGGTTCCGGCGTGGGCCTGGACCTGCTGCCCTGGCCCAAGGTGGACTTCACCAAGTTCGGCCCGGTGGAGCGCAAGGACCTCTCGCGCATCAAGAAGATCAGCGGTGCCAACCTGCACCGCAACTGGGTCGTCATCCCGCACGTCACCAACCACGACGACGCGGACATCACCGACCTCGAAGCCTTCCGCGTGCAGTTCAACAAGGAGAACGAGAAGAGTGGCGTCAAGGTCACCATGCTCGCCTTCATGATCAAGGCCGCCGTGGCCGCGCTCAAGAAGTTCCCCGAGTTCAACAGCTCGCTCGACGGCGACCAGCTGGTGATGAAGAACTACTTCCACATCGGCTTTGCGGCGGACACGCCCAACGGCCTCGTCGTGCCCGTCATCCGTGACGCTGACAAGAAGGGCATCGTCCAGATCTCGCAAGAGATGGGCGACCTGGCCAAGAAGGCGCGCGACGGCAAGCTGGGCCCTGCCGACATGACCGGCGGTTGCTTCTCCATCAGCTCGCTGGGTGGCATTGGCGGGCGTTACTTCACGCCCATCATCAACGCCCCCGAAGTCGCCATCATGGGCGTGTGCAAGAGCAGCCTCGAGCCCAAGTGGGACGGCAAGCAGTTCGCCCCGCGCCTGATGCTGCCCCTCTCCCTGAGCTGGGACCACCGCGTGATCGACGGCGCCGCCGCCGCACGCTTCAACGTGTACTTTGCCTCGCTGCTGGCGGACTTCCGCCGCATCGTGATGTAACGGAAGGGCAAGACACACCATGGCAATCATCGACATCAAGGTGCCCGACATCGGCGACTTCGCCGAAGTGGCCATCATCGAAGTGCTGGTCCAACCCGGCGACACCATCAAGGCCGAGCAGAGCCTGATCACCGTGGAGTCCGACAAGGCCTCCATGGAGATCCCCTCCAGCCATGCTGGGGTTGTGAAGGAGCTCAAGGTCAAGCTCGGCGACAAGGTCGCCGAAGGCTCGGTGGTGCTGACGCTGGAAGTGCAGGGCGCAGGCGCGGCAGCTCCAGCATCTGCCCCTGCTCCCGTAACTTCTGAGCCAAAAGCGGCTCCAGCGCCTGCACCGCAAGCGCAAGCAGCTATCAATCCAGTAGCATCCAGCTATGCTGGCTCGGCCGACATGGACTGCGACGTGCTCGTGCTCGGCGGCGGCCCCGGCGGCTACAGCGCCGCCTTCCGCGCGGCCGACCTGGGCCTCAAGGTCGTCATCGTTGAACGCTACGCCACCCTGGGCGGCGTGTGCCTGAACGTGGGCTGCATCCCGTCCAAGGCGCTGCTGCACGTGGCAGCCGTCATGGACGAAGTCAGCCACATGGCCGACCTGGGTGTGGACTTTGGAGCACCCGCCGTCAACATCGACAGGCTGCGCGGCCACAAGGAAAAGGTCATCGGCAAGCTCACCGGCGGCCTGGCCGCGATGGCCAAGATGCGCAAGGTGACCACCGTGCGCGGCTACGGTGCCTTTGTGGGCGCCAACCACCTCGAAGTGGAAGAAACCACTGGCACCGGCCAGGAGAAGACTGGCACCAAGAAGGTCATCGCCTTCCAGAAAGCCATCATCGCCGCAGGCAGCCAGGCCGTGCGCCTGCCCTTCATGCCCGACGACCCGCGCGTGGTCGATTCCACCGGCGCCCTCGCGCTCAAGGAAGTCCCCAAACGCATGCTGATCCTGGGCGGCGGCATCATCGGCCTGGAGATGGGCACGGTGTACAGCACGCTGGGTGCGCGCCTGGATGTGGTGGAAATGATGGACGGCCTGATGCAGGGCGCCGACCGCGACCTCGTCAAGATCTGGCAAAAGATGAACGCCAAGCGCTTCGACAACATCATGCTCAAGACCAAGACGGTGGGGGCCAAGGCCACGCCCGAAGGCATCGAGGTGACGTTCGCCGCAGCGGAAGAGGGCGGCACCGCCCCCGCGCCGCAAACCTACGACCTGGTGCTGCAGGCCGTGGGCCGCACCCCCAACGGCAAGAAGATCGCCGCCGACAAGGCCGGCGTCGCCGTCACCGACCGTGGCTTCATCAACGTCGACATCCAGATGCGCACCAACGTGCCGCACATCTTCGCCATCGGCGACATCGTGGGCCAGCCCATGCTGGCGCACAAGGCGGTGCACGAGGCGCATGTGGCGGCAGAAGTCATCGCCGGTGAACTGCAGGGCAACAAGGAGCTGGCAAGCAGCGCCTTCAACGCCCGCGTGATCCCATCGGTGGCCTACACCGACCCCGAAGTGGCCTGGGTGGGCCTCACCGAAGACCAGGCCAAGGCCCAGGGCATCAAGGTCAAGAAGGGCCTGTTCCCCTGGACGGCTTCCGGCCGTGCCATCGCCAACGGCCGCGACGAAGGCGTGACCAAGCTGCTGTTCGACGATTCGCTCGAGGCCCATGGCCACGGCAAGATCCTGGGCGGCGGCATCGTCGGCACCCATGCCGGCGACATGATCGGCGAGATCGCCCTGGCCATCGAGATGGGCGCCGATGCCGTGGACATTGGCAAGACCATCCACCCGCACCCCACGCTGGGCGAGAGCATCGGTATGGCGGCGGAGATTGCCCACGGCAGTTGCACCGACGTGCCACCGCAGCGCAAGTAACGCGCCCATCGACAGGAGCCCGGCAACACTGCCCCTAGAAGCGCCATGGCAGTCGTCAAGAAGTTTCCCAAGGCCCCCGCCCACCCCGAGCGGGTGTGCTGGGGTTGCAACCTCTACTGCCCGGCCAAAGACATGCGTTGCGGCAATGGTTCGGACCGTACGCAGCACCCGGTCGAGCTGTTTGGGGACGACTGGGACCAGTGGGGGCTGGACGCCGAGACGAAGGACGAAGCGCCACCACCAGCGAGCGAAGACGCCGCCAACTCGCGGCATTGAGCTGTAGCCGCGAAGCGCGGGTCTCGCCAGTCCGCGAGCCGTCCAAACGGCTATCCAGGGCCTCAAGTACGAATACCGGCCCGACGTCCACGACCGCACAGCGCTGGGGCGCAACTTTCGCGAGAACAACGTCTTTTTGGAAGAGTTGGGCTTGCGTGCGCTGCCGTAGGCTGTGGGGCTGCACGGCAGCTGCACAACGTGCCACCCGCGTGAAATCATCAAAAAAAGATAGCTGCCAGCGCTATCTCAGCAAGCGCTAGTGGCCTAAAACGCTTGAATTTTCTACCCCTGCATCTCATTCCCTGCGCTCACCGCACACCACCCCATGCAAGCCTTGCTCGACGCCATCGCCCGGATGCAGCTCCCCACCGATGCCCAGCGCATCTTCCATGGCCGGGGCGGCATGCACCCCGGCTGCGAACAGTGGACGCTGGATGCCTATCCGCCCGTGTTCGTGCTCACCAGCTTTTTGCCGGCGGGCGATGAGACCGAGGCACAGTTGCTTGCCATCGGCACCGCGCTGGCCCGGCGCTGGGAGACGCTGGCGCCCGGCCAGCCGCTGAACTGGGTGTTCCAGTGCCGCAATGAGGCGCTGCGCACCCAGGGCCGCACCGAAACGCGGCTGATGGCCGGCAGCGTGCCAGAACCGCATGTCGTGACCGAGCAGGGTAGCCAGTTCAAGCTGCATGTGCTGCGCGGCCAGAACCACGGCCTGTTTCTCGACATGGCCGAGGGCCGCCGCTGGGTGCGCGCCTTTGCTGCCGCGCGCAGCGCCGACCGCTATGGCCTCAAGGTGCTCAACCTGTTTGCCTACACCTGCGCGTTTTCGGTGGTGGCGCTGCAGGCAGGCGCCAGGCAGGTGGTCAACGTGGACATGGGCCACGGCGCCATCGCCATCGGGCAGCAGAACCACCAGCTCAACGGCATCAGGACGGGCGCGAGCTTTCTGGCGCACGACATTTTCAGCAGCTGGGGCAAGATCACTCGCAGCGGGCCCTATGGCCTGGTGATCGTGGACCCGCCCAGCTACCAGAAGGGCAGCTTCGTGGCCACCAAGGACTATGCCCGCCTGATGCGCCGCCTGCCCGACCTGCTGGCGCCCGGCGGCCACGCGCTGCTGTGCCTGAACGCGCCAGAGCTGGGGGTGGATTTCCTGCACGATCAGATGCGTGAGCTGGCGCCAGAGCTGGTGTTCGTGGAACGCGTGGCCAACCCGGTGGCGTTTGCGGATGTGGACGAGGGCAGGGCGCTGAAAGTGCTGGTGTATCAGCTGCCGGAGCTGGCGGGCTCCAGCGCGCTGCCTGCGCAGCCACCCATTTGATCTGCGAGCACGGGTGCGCAGGTCTCGCCGGGCTGCGTCAGGCCAGCAAGCGTTCGGTAATCTCGCGCCACTCCTCTGGCTCCACTGGCGTGATGGACAAGCGGCTGCCTTTTTGCAGTACGCGCATGCCTGCCAGCGCCGGCGTGTGGCGCAGATCCGCCAGGCTGACGAGGCGCGTCTTGCGCAGCGCCTGCACGTCCAGCAGCAGCCAGCGCGGCTTTTCTGCCAAGGATTTGGGGTCGTAATACGGTGATGCCGGGTCGAACTGCGTGGGGTCAGGCCGCGTGCCGCTGGCCACGCGCGCAATGCCGGCGATGCCGGGCTCGGGGCAACTGGAGTGGTAGAACAGCACGCCATCACCCACCTGCATCTCGTCGCGCATGAAGTTGCGGGCCTGGTAGTTGCGCACGCCGGTCCACGGCACGGTGGCATGGGGCGCGGCCAGGGCGTCGTCGATGGAGCACTCGTCGGGCTCGGATTTCATCAGCCAGTAGCGCTGGAGGCGGGCTGGAGCAATGGGCGGTGCGGTCATGGCGCCATTGTGGCAAACGCGATGGCGGGCTGGCTTTTGTGCGGGTGGCGTGCCGTGTGTTTCATTGGCTGCATATCGGATGGCTCATGGTGCTTGTCGGCAAAGCGCCAGAGGCCAAAAACACGCCAACTTATGGTGGCTGCAGCGGTCGCGGCCGCCGTTGGCCTGTGCCGCCCCAGCGCAGGGCGTCTTCGCCCGGTATGCCCAGCGGGTTGTTGGCGGGTTCGGTCAGTGGCGCCAGCAGCGCGTGCAGGTCGGCTTCGCTGAATTTGACTGCGCCCTCGGCGTCATGCCCCAGCACACCCTGGGCCAGCGCGGCCTTGCGGGCCTGCAGTTCCAGCATGCGTTCTTCGATGCTGCCTTCGACCACCAGCTTGTAGACAAAAACGGGCTGGCTCTGCCCGATGCGGTGGGCGCGGGCGGTGGCCTGTTCTGCCACGGCGGGGTTCCACCAGGGGTCGAGGTGGATCACCGTATCCGCCGCCGTGAGGTTCAGGCCCACGCCGCCGGCCCTGAGGCTGGCAAGCAGGATGGGAGCGTTGCTCTCGTCCTGTGTCTGAAAGCGTTTCACCACGGCTCCGCGCTGGCGCGGCGGTGTCTGGCCGGTGAGGGTGAGGTAGGGCTGGGCCAGGGTATCGAGCAGCTCGGCCGCCAGCGCGAGCATTTCGGTGAACTGCGAGAACACCAGCACGCGGCGCCTTTCATCGACCAGGGCGGGCAGCAGGTCGGCCAGCAGCTCCAGCTTGGCGCGTTCGGTGCCGGGGTGGACTTTCGCTCCCTTCACAAGGTGGGGGTCGCAGCAGACCTGGCGCAGCTTGAGCAAGGCGTCCAGGATGGTGATCTGAGCGCCTTCGAAGCTCTGCCGTTCCAGCACGCGGCACACCTGCTGGTCGGCCGTGGTGCGCACGGCCTCGTACAGCTCGCGCTGCTTGCCTTGCAGCTGCACGCGCAGGATGGTTTCGGTGCGCGGCGGCAGTTCGGTGGCCACGTCCTGCTTGCGGCGGCGCAGGATGAAGGGGCGAACGCGCTGCGACAGCAATTGGGCGCGCAGGGTTTCGCCGTTTTCCTCGATGGGCTTGCGCCAGCGGGCGTTGAAGCTGCGCACATCGCCCAGAAAGCCGGGCATCAGGAAGTCGAACTGCGCCCACAGCTCGCCCAGGTGGTTCTCCAGCGGCGTGCCCGTCAGGCACAGCAGGTGCGGGGCCTGCAGCTTGCGCAGCGCGCGGGCGCTGCGGCTGCCCGTATTTTTCACCATCTGGGCTTCGTCCAGGACCAGCAGGTGGAACGGCTGGGCGGCCAGGGCTTCCACATCGCGCCACAGCAGCGGGTAGGTGGTGAGCACCAGATCGTGCTGGGCGATCTGCGGGTAGCACTGACCGCGATCGGTGCCGTGCAGGCTGAGCACGCGCAAGTCCGGCGCTATGCGGGCGGCCTCAGCTTGCCAGTTGAAGAGCAGCGAGGTGGGCAGCACCACCAGGGCGGGGCGAATGAGGCGCCCGGCCTCCTTTTCGGCCAGCACATGGGCCAGCGCCTGCGCGGTCTTGCCCAGGCCCATGTCGTCGGCCAGGATGCCGCCCAGGCCCTGGGCGCGCAGGTATTGCAGCCAGGCCAGGCCTTCGAGCTGGTACGGCCGCAGTTGCACCTGCAGGCCCTGCGGAGCCGGCACCGGTTGCGGGGTGCCGATGGCGCTCAGGCGCTTGGCGAGTTGCGCCAGGCCAGCGTCGCCTTGCAGCTGCCAGTCGTTGTTCCAGCCATTGACCGTGCCCACGCGGTGGGCCTGTACCAAACCAGCACGCAGGGCTTCGATGCGGCGGGCCTCCCATGCGCCCAGGCGCAGCGGGTCGCCGTCCGGGCACTGGTTGCGGGTCGGGTCGGTCAGCAGGTCCACCATAGCTCCCACGATGGCCTTGAGCGGCCCGGCGGGCGCGTCAATGCGTTGGCCGCCGGGGGCGCGCAGCGAAATGACGGCGATGTCGTCGATGGCGGCCATCTGCCGGGCGTTGAGCCAGCGGGCGTCGCGGCGCAGCAGGTCGGCCAGCATCGGGGCCAGGTCCAGCGTTTCGCCGTCGATCTCGATACCCAGGCTCAGCAGCCAGGCGCCTTCACGCCCGGGCAACCGCAGCTTTTGCACCGGGCGTTGGCGTTCGCTCAGCGGGCCGTCCACCTCCTTGCCCAGCAGTTCGCCGGTGTCGGGGGCGATCAGCAGCTTCCAGCGCTGCACGGGCACGCTTTCGTGTGCAAAGCCGGGGTGGACCACCACGCTCCAGCCTTCGGCGCGCAGCCGGGGGATCTGTTCGGCCCAGAAGTCGCCAAAGTGGGATTCCTGCGCCAGCGTCCACACGGGGCCGAGGCTGCTGGCGGCAGCGTGGTGGCGCCACTGCAGCTTGCGCGCATCGACGGGGATCAACCCCAGGTCCCACACACGGTCCATGGCGTCGGCCTCGGCCGCCAGGTTGCGCTGCAGGCGCACCACCGGGCCGCCGGTGTCGTAAAGCGCTTCTTCCAGCGCCGGGCGGCTGTTGAGCACGGTGGTGGGTGCGGGTGTCTGCCAGGCGGCACCACCTGGGGTGCGGTAGGTCCAGTCAATGCATGCGAGGGTGATGCTGCCGCTGCGCGGGCCGAGCTTTCCGTGCGGTTGCAGGCCCAGCAGGCCCTCGCCCCGGCCCAGGGTCTGCAGCGTCAGCCGGGGGCGAAACTGGCCTGGTTCTGCTGCGGCTGTCTGCGCTGGCTCTGCGGGGCGGGCCGGGGGCAAGGCGGTGCCGTCCTGCCGCAGCAAGGCCATGACGCGGGCCGCGTCCGCATCGGCCAGCGGCGGGAGCCGCTGCAGCGCTGCCGCATCGGCGTGGCTGCGCAGGGCCTCAAGCCACATGGCCACCCCCTGCTCATGCAACGCCGGTGCTGGGCGCTTGGGGGAGGGAATCTTGTCACCAGCGGAAGCCATGGGCCGGAATTTTGCCTTGGACAGGGGCGCTGCAGGAAAAGGGGCGCCGGCTTGCGGTGTAACGCACGGCGCAGGCTCTGATGGGAAATCTGATGACACCGCTGCTTTCCTTTATTGCATAGGCACAAGCAGCTACTTTTTAAGGAGCAATCAGCGCGGTACCGGCAACCTCAACTGGGCCTGTTGCACCACTTGCACGCAATCGCGCAGGTGCTGCTCCCCCAGGTAGCGCAAGGTGGTGTAGCCCACGGTGGCGGCCACCGCCTGGCCTGCCAGCGGTACATACTTGGCCAGCTGCCGTGTCGTGAGGCGCAGGCCCACCGCTCGGGTGGCGCGCAGCACCAGTTCCTTGGTGATGAATTTGCCGATCAGCACGGACCCGACCAGCGTGACCGCTTTTTGCACCTGCTCGCGCTGGTGCGGGTCGAGCTGGTCGAGTTGCGCAGGCGTGAGTCCAAACTGGGCATTGATTTGCGGCAGCAGCTGCGAGAGCAGGGCGGCATCCACCGCCCAGTCCAGCCCTGGCACCGGCACTGTGCTGGCCACTGCTGCCACCAGGGCGCGGCGGTGCAGCAGGCGGCGGCTGCGCTGCACGGCCGCCGCCAGTTCGGGGTTGCCTGCGGCCATTTGCCGGGCGCTTGCCATGGGCTGGCCTGCGATCAGGTCTTGCCTTTGACCACGCCGTAGACCACCAGCAACACCACCGCGCCCACCACCGAGGCAATCCAGCCCGCGGTTGCGCCTGGTTGGTACCAGCCCATGGCCATCCCCACGTAACTGGCGAGAAACGAGCCGGCCACGCCCAGCAAGGCGGTCATGATCCAGCCCAGCTTGTCATCACCCGGCTTGACCGCCCGCGCGATGAAGCCAACGACGAGTCCGACGATAAAGGTTCCGAGGATTGACAGCATGGGGACACCTGGTAACAAAGATGGGGGCCAATGTATGCCAAATGACCCTGGCGCGTGTGTCAGACAGGGCCTTGTGTTGGCGCAATGGCGAGAAGCCCCCGGGGCAGGCAAGGCCCATGCATGTGGGCATTGTCCGACACCCGGGCGCGCTCGGTACCTGCGCCTTGCCCGGGAGCCGACCTATGGTGGCGCCTGTGCCCCGCTCCTAAATTGGCCTCTTCGGATGAACTCAAAAGGAAATCGTATGAAGAACCATTCGGCATCTGGCCTGTTGGCCGTGGCAGCCTGGGTCGCAGGCACTATTTTGGCACCGGCATTTGCGCAGGCAGGCGCAGAGGCATCGCTGATACGGGGAGCCGTACCTGACACCACGGCCCAGCAGCGCTACCAGTCGGCCATCCGCGAAGCCGGTGGCGGCTTGAAGGTCAGTCTGGAAGAATGCAAGGCCATGCCCCAGGGCAAGGAACGCCAGGGCTGTGAAGCCGAGGCACGGTTGCGTTACCAGCAGGACATGGCCGACGCCCGTGCCATGCGCAGCAACCCCGACAAGGGACCCGTCAATATCACGGGTGGACCCATTCGAAGCACGGAAACGGTCACTGTGAAACCCTGACCAGGGTGAGGCCGCAGAGGCTTGCGGCGCTGCCAAGCTCAGGGCTGGTTTTTTGCTTCCGCGGTGACCCGGCGGGCCCCGTCGAAACGGCGTTGCCAGTAGGACTGGCGCATGTCTTCGACCCGCACTTCACTGCCGGAGCGGGGCGAGTGGATGAACTTGCCGTCGCCCACATAGATACCCACATGGCTGAAGGCGCGGCGCATGGTGTTGAAGAACACCAGATCGCCGGGCTGCAGTTCCTTTTTGTCGATCACCAGGGTGCTGGCAGCTTGCTCATCGGCCCTGCGGGGCAGGATCTTGCCCACGGTTTTCTCATAGACGGCGATCACGAAGCCGCTGCAGTCAAAGCCGGTTGCCGCAGTGGTGCCACCGCGGCGGTAGGGTACGCCAATGAATCCCATGGCGTTGCTGAGCAGATCTGCGGTGCGGTCGGCGACCCCATGGGCTTTGTCTGCCACGGAATGGCGCACGTCATCGAGCTGGGTCAGCAGGCCTTTATCGGCCAGAAAACGCTCGATATCTTCGGGGGATGCCGCTGCAGGGGCAGCTTGGGCGGCAGAGGCAAAGGTGAGGAGTAAGGCGATGAACCAACGGGACATGGGTGCGGAGGGTAACACGCTTTTCTTACAGGCCCGGAATCAGGTGTTCTGCGCAAGTTGTTGATTTGAATCGTTTTCCCGTTTCGGTGGCGGCATTTACGGTGTAGGCTGCTGCCCATGCACATCGAGACCAGCGAACCCCGGGACATGCCTGCTGCGCCCGTTTCCACCCAGATTCCGTCCCAACTCGCCCTGCGCCGCGTGGCCATCGACACCTGGCACGAAAACGTTGCCTACCTGCACCGCGATTGCGCGATGTACCGGGCTGAGGGCTTTCAGGCGCTGTCCAAGATCGAGGTGCGCGCCAATGGCCGCCACATCCTGGCCACCGTGAACGTGGTGGACGACACCACCATCGTGGGCTGCCATGAGCTGGGTCTGTCAGAAGACGCCTTTGCCCAGTTGGATGTGGAAAACGGCCACACCGTGTCGGTCACGCAGGCCGAACCGCCCGAGTCCATGGGGGCGCTGTTTCGCAAGATCTCTGGCGAGCGCCTGACGCGGGCGGATTACGCGGCCATCGTGCGCGACATTGCGGGCCACCACTATTCCAAGATCGAGCTGACGGCCTTTGTCGTGGCCTGCCACCGCGATGAGCTCGACCGCGAAGAAGTGTTCTTCCTGACCGACGCCATGGTGGCCAGCGGCCGGCGGCTCGACTGGCATGAGCCGCTGGTGGTGGACAAGCACTGCATTGGCGGCATCCCCGGCAACCGCACGACCATGCTGGTGGTGCCCATCGTGGCGGCCCATGGCATGTTGTGCCCCAAGACATCGTCGCGCGCCATCACCTCGCCGGCCGGCACGGCCGACACCATGGAGGTGCTGGCCAAGGTGGAGCTGCCGTCCGAGCAGCTGGCCGATATCGTGCGCGACTACCGCGGCTGCCTGGCCTGGGGCGGTACGGCCAATCTTTCGCCGGCCGATGATGTGCTGATTTCGGTGGAGCGCCCGCTGTCCATCGATTCGGCCGGTCAGATGGTGGCCTCCATCCTGTCCAAGAAGGTGGCCGCCGGCGCCACCCACCTGGTGCTCGATATTCCCATCGGCCCCACGGCCAAGGTGCGCTCCATGCCCGAGGCCCAGCGCTTGCGCCGCCTGTTTGAATATGTGGCGCGGCGCATGGGCCTGTCGCTGGACGTTGTCATCACCGACGGCCGCCAGCCCGTGGGCAACGGCATCGGCCCGGTGCTGGAGGCACGCGACGTCATGCGGGTGCTGCAAAACGACCCCGATGCACCCAACGACCTGCGGCAGAAATCCTTGCGGCTGGCGGGCCGCCTGATCGAATGCGACCCCGACGTGCGCGGCGGCGACGGCTACGCCATTGCGCGCGACATTCTCGATTCGGGTCGGGCCTTGCGGCGCATGGAAGAGATCATCGCTGCGCAGGGCAGCAAGGGCTTCGATCACCTGCACCCGCAGCTGGGGCCGCTGACCTTCGAGGTCTGCGCCCCCGCCAGCGGCACCGTGGTGGGTATCGACAACTTCCAGATCGCCCGTGTGGCGCGGCTGGCAGGCGCGCCCAAGGTGCAGGGCGCGGGCGTGGACCTGGTGCACAAGCTGGGCGCCACGGTGGCGCAGGGCGATGTGCTGTACCGCGTGCACGCCGGCTACCCCGCCGACCTGGAGTTTGCCCGGCAGGCCAGTGTCCGGGACATTGGCTACCGGCTGGGCGCTGCCGACGCCGTGCCCCAGGTATTTGTGGAGTTCTGACCATGCTGGCTGACCCATTGCAGGCCTGCCTGCTGCATTTTGATGATGAAACCGATGCCGCCGGGCGACTGGCCCAGGCTGCGCAATTGCCCGTGAAGATGATCGAGCGCCACCGCTTCCCCGATGGCGAGCTCAAATTGCGGCTGCCGGTGGACGGGGCGGGGCGCCTGCCCCCCCAGGTGGTGCTGCTGCGCAGCCTGCACGATCCCAACGAGAAACTGGTCGAGCTGCTGCTGGCGGCCCGCACCGCACGCGCCCTGGGCGCCCGGCATGTCACGCTGGTGGCACCCTACCTGGCCTACATGCGGCAGGACATTGCCTTCGCGCCGGGCGAAGTGGTCAGCCAGCAGGTGGTGGGCGGGTTTCTGGCCGGGCTGGTGGATGCCGTCATCACGGTCGATCCGCACCTGCACCGGGTGGCGACGCTGCAGGAGGCGATGGCCGTGCCCGATGCCATCGCGCTCAGCGGGGCCGAGCCGCTGTCCGACCTGATCGCCCAGCGGCGCCCGCACGCCTTGCTGGTCGGGCCCGATGGCGAGTCGGCCCAGTGGATAGCCCAGGCCGCCGCGCGCCATGGCTTTGACCACGCGGTCTGCACCAAGGTGCGCCACGGCGACCGGGAGGTCACGATCGAGCTGCCACCCATCGCCGCCGCAGGGCGCGCCGTGGTGCTGCTCGACGACATGGCCAGCACCGGCCGCACCCTGGCACTGGCCACCCGGCTGCTGCGGGCGGCGGGGGCGGCGTCGGTGGACGTGGCCGTCACCCATGCCCTGTTTGCCGGCGATGCCCTGCAGGCCCTGCACGACGCCGGTGCTGGCGAGGTCTGGAGCACCGATTGCATTCCCCATGCCAGCAACGCCGTGGCCATGGCCGAACCCCTGGCGCAGGCGCTTCGGTCGCTGCTGCAGCGCCGAGGCGGGCTGCGACAATCAGCGCCTTTGCCGTGAACTGGCCCGTTTCTGAAGGACACCATGCTGCTCGACGCCTCTGAATCCCAACTCGTTCTGGTGGACTACCAGGAACGCTTGATGCCCGCCATCCACGAGGGCCCCGCCGTGCTGGCCAATGCGCTGCGCCTGGCACAGGTGGCCCGGCTCATGGAGGTGCCCGTGTGGGGCACCGAGCAAAACCCCTCGCGCCTGGGCGCCAACGATGCCGCGCTGCGCGCCCTGTGCCAGAAGACCCTGGCCAAGATGCACTTCAGCGCCGCCGAGGAAGGCCTGGGCGAATGGCTGCGCCCACCGGCCAAGCCCCAGGGTGGCAATGCGCGCAGCCTTCCCAAGCACCTGCAGAAACCGGCCCAGCAGGCGCCCGAGCGCAGCACCATCGTCATTGCCGGCTGCGAAGCCCATGTCTGCCTGTTGCAGACCGCGCTGAACCTGATCGACGACGAGTTCGAGGTGTGGGTGGTGACCGACGCCTGCGGCTCGCGCACCGAACGCAACCGCGACGCCGCCTTTGACCGCCTGGCCGGTGCAGGGGCCGAGCTGGTGACCACCGAGATGGTGGCGTTTGAATGGCTGGGCAGCTGCGAGCACCCGGCGTTCAAGGATGTGCTGGGGCTGATCAAGTAGCCTGTTTTTAAGGATTTTTTGGCCGTTTGCGCATGTCCATCATGCGCCAGCAACTATCAAAATAGTAGTGATTGGGGCACGGCCCTCCCTGCCCCCAGCCCAGCGCGCTGGCCGCGCTTGCAGACGGGCGTTTGCTCAGGCGGCGGCCAGGGACAGCACCGGGTGGCCCGCAGCAACCCAGCCTTCCAGTACCCGTGCAGAAAACGTGCCGGGATGCCCGCTGCCCGCAGCCGCAAGGCGGCGGCCCGGCTGACCTCGTGGCCGTGGACGCAATACACCACCACGTTGTCGCTGGGTGACAAGGTGTCGACGGCCGCAGGGTCGCGCCAGCAGGCGTGGGGCAGGGTGGTGGTGGTGGCTGCGCAGCAGCTTTTTAGGACAGGCCGGGCAGCGTGGCCGGGTCAAAAGTAAGGGCTTGGGCGCGTGCTTGCTTGGGGAGGCTCCCGGGAGGTGGATGGCAAGGGGCTCAGGCAAGCCAGGGTTGGAGGAAAGTCACGGCCAGCCCCATGGCCGCGCACAGGCCCAGCAAGGGCATTACGCCCAGCTTGAAGCAGAACAGCGCCCCCAGCGCGCCGATGGCGATCACGGCGGACACGGCATCGAAGGCGCCGCCAAAGCCCTGGGGCCACAGCAGGTGATAAGCAAAAAACAGCGCCAGGTTCAGGATCACGCCCACCACGGCGGCGGTGATGGCCGACAGCGGTGCGGTGAAGCCCAGCTTGCCATGCGTGGCCTCCACCAGCGGGCCGCCGGCCAGGATGAAGATGAACGAGGGCAGGAAGGTGACGAAGGTCACCACAGTGGCAGCAGCTGCAGCGCCCGCAAACAGCGCGTCCGGCCCCCACACCTGCTGCAGCCAGCCGCCCACGAAGCCGACGAAAGCCACCACCATGATCAGCGGGCCGGGCGTGGTCTCGCCCAGCGCCAGGCCGTCGATCATCTGTGGGCCGCTGAGCCAGTGGTAGTGCTCGACAGCGCCCTGGTACACGTAGGGCAGCACGGCGTAGGCGCCGCCAAAGGTGACCAGCGCCGCCTTGGTGAAGAACCAGCCCATCTGTGTGAGCGTGCCCTGCCAGCACTGCGTGGCCACCAGCACGGCCATGGCCGCCAGCCACAGCGCCAGCCCCGCTGCCAGCACCCGGGCCAGGTGGCGGCGGGAGAAACTGGCGTGCGCGGGCGGCGGGGTGTCGTCATCGATCAGCGCCGGGCCATAGCCTTTGTGCCCGTTGCCGTGGCCGCCCCCCAGGGCAAACACGGCGGGCCAGCGCCGGGCGCCGAAGTGGCCAATCAGCCCAGCCGCCAGCACGATGGCCGGGAAGGGCGTGTCAAGCGCGAAGATGGCCACGAAGGACGCGGCGGCGATGCCCCACATCCAGCCGTTCTTCAGCGCCCGCGTGCCGATGCGGTGCGCCGCGTGCAGCACCAGCGCCGTCACCGCGGGCTTGATGCCGTAGAAGATCCCTGCCACCACGGGCACATCGCCAAAGCGCAGGTACACCCATGACAGCCCTATCAGAATGAACAGCGAGGGCAGCACGAACAGCGCCCCCGCCACGATGCCGCCCCAGGAGCGGTGCAGCAACCAGCCGATGTAGGTGGCCAGCTGCTGCGCCTCGGGGCCGGGCAGCAGCATGCAGTAGTTGAGGGCGTGCAGAAAGCGCTTTTCGCTGATCCAGCGACGGCGCTCCACCAGCTCGGCATGCATGATGGCAATCTGCCCTGCGGGTCCGCCAAAGCTGATGAAGCCGAGCTTGAGCCAGAACAGGAAGGCCTCGCCAAAGCCCACGGGGGCTGGGCGCTCCAGCGCGGGGGGCGCGTCGGCAGAGGGCGGCGGGTGGGCAGCAGAAGTGTTGGTGGTCATGGGGCGGCGCCAGGTGCGTTAGAAGAGGACGAGGGAGAGAACGCCGAGGATTGCGGCACGGCATACAGAGCGTCGAACACCTGCGCGGCGGCCTGGGTGAGGGCGTCGTCGCCGGCATGCACCTCGCGCAGGCCGGCCAGCACGGCCTCCAGCCCGGCCGCCTCGGGCACGGGCATGCCGCCCACGTCCAGGTAGTGCACGGCGCGCGCCAGCCGCTGCAGGCGCGGGTCGGCGTCCAGCCCGAAGCTCGCCATCAGCACCTCGAAGGTCACCAGGGCGCCCACATGGGTGAACCGGGCGCTGTCATAGTCAAAGCCCAGCACCTCGGCGGGTGCCAGCAACGGATCTGACAGCCACACAAACGTCGCACCGTGATCGATGAAGCGGCGGATCAGCCACGCGCAGGCCAGGCGGTCCACCCAGGGCCGGGCGCGCGTGGCCCAGCGCTGGTTCTGGAACGCGGAGGGCTGCAGACGCGGGATGCCATGGGCGGGCAGGGCGGCCGGCTCACCGCGCGAGAAGCAGGCATCCAGGGCCTGCCGCAGGCCGGCCAGGTCGGCATCGGCCTGGGCGGCGGCGGCGCCAGGGTAGTAGTCGGTGCGGTGCAGGGCCTGCAGTGCGTCGGCCACGCCGCGCAGGCGGCGGCGCGCTTCGGCTTCGGTGAGTTGCGGCAGCTCGGCCTGCAGGGCGGTGGCTGTGTCGCGCCACTGGGTAAAGGCTTCGGTGCGGTCGAAAAGTGCTTCAATCTCCTGGCGCTGTGCGTTGTCGTTGGCGGTCAGGGTCAGCAACATGGCCGTGCCGCCATGCTGCCGCACCTCGGCCGCAACTGGGGCCAGCAGGCCCGCATGTGCTTCGGGCAGCAGGTAGGCACCATCGCGCAGGGCAGCGCACCCCAATGACTTGAGATGGCGCCAGATGCGCAGCCGCACGGCGTTGGGCTGCGTGGGCAGCGTCATGATGAGGGTGGACCACATGATAAGAAGTATATGTTCATATATTTGAAATAAGTATTTCTATTTTCAATGACTACCTGTTGAACCCTCCTGGCGTGGGATGCACCCCTCTGCATGGAACGGCCTGACTGCATACGCCGTGGGGACGGGTAGCTGCCACGGTGTGTCAGCTTGGAGCAAGCTCGTCATGAATAATTATGAATTCAGAATCTGCCCGTCCGCAGGGCGAGAGAGATGCCGAGGAGACACCCACGATGACCGCTCACAGCACCTACGCCGACTTTTATCGCCAGTCCATCGACCAACGCGACACCTTCTGGGCCGAGCAGGCCCGGCTGATTGATTGGCAGACGCCACCCCGGCAGGTCTGCGACTACAGCAACCCGCCGTTTGCAAAGTGGTTTGTCGGTGGCACCACCAACCTGTGCCACAACGCGATCGACCGCCACCTCAAGGACCGCGCCAGCCAGCCGGCGCTGGTGGCCATTTCCACCGAAACCGATACCGAGCGCAGCTACAGCTTTGCCGAACTGCATGCCGAAGTGCAGCGCATGGCCGCCGTGCTGCAGAGCCTGGGGGTGAAGAAGGGCGACCGCGTGCTCATCTACATGCCCATGATTGCCGAGGCCGCCTTTGCCATGCTGGCCTGCGTGCGCATCGGCGCACTGCATTCGGTGGTGTTTGGCGGTTTTGCCTCGGGTTCGCTGGCTTCGCGCATCGAGGATGCCGAACCCGTGGCCATCGTCAGCGCCGATGCCGGCTCGCGCGGTGGCAAGGGAGTGCCTTACAAGCCGCTGCTGGATGAAGCGATCGCACTGTCCAAGCACAAGCCTGCCGCCGTGCTCATGGTGGACCGGGGCCTGGCACCCATGGCCATGCGCGCCGGCCGCGACCACGACTGGGCGGCGCTGCGCGCGCAGCACCTGAACGCCACCGTGCCCTGCGAGTGGGTGGAATCCACCCACCCCAGCTACACGCTCTACACCAGCGGTACCACCGGCAAACCCAAGGGCGTGCAGCGCGACACCGGCGGTTACACCGTGGCGCTGGCGGCGAGCATGAAGCACATCTTCGATGCCCAGGCCGGCCAGACCTACTTTGCCACCAGCGACATCGGCTGGGTGGTGGGGCACAGCTACATCATCTACGGCCCGCTGATCGCCGGCATGACCACCATCATGTACGAGGGCCTGCCCACCCGGCCCGACGCAGGCGTGTGGTGGAGCATTGTTGAAAAGTACAAGGTCACGCACATGTTCTCGGCTCCCACGGCGGTGCGCGTTCTGAAAAAGCACGACGCCTCGTGGCTCCAGAAATACGATGTCTCCACCCTCAAGGCCCTGTGGCTGGCCGGCGAACCGCTGGACGAGCCCACGGCCCAGTGGATCAGCGACGCGCTCTCGGTGCCCATCATCGACAACTACTGGCAGACCGAGACCGGCTGGCCCATCCTCACGCTGGCCAACGGCGTGGAGCAGCAGACCACCCGCTTTGGCAGCCCCGGCAAGGCCATGTATGGCTACAACGTCAAGCTGATCGATGAATCCAACGGCGAAGAACTGACCGGGGCGAACCAGAAGGGCGTGGTGGCCATCGAAGGCCCGCTGCCGCCCGGTTGCATGCAGACCGTGTGGCGCGACGATGAGCGCTTCGTCAACACCTACTGGAAGAGCATTCCCGGCCGCCTGATCTACAGCACATTTGACTGGGGTATCCGCGATGCCGATGGCTACCACTTCATCCTGGGCCGCACCGACGACGTGATCAACGTGGCCGGTCACCGCCTGGGCACACGCGAGATCGAGGAATCCATTTCATCGCACCCCAACATCGCCGAAGTGGCCGTGGTGGGCGTGGCCGACAGCCTCAAGGGCCAGGTGGCCATGGCCTTTGCCGTGCCGCGCGATGCTTCGGGTCTGGTGGACGACGCCGCGCGCCTGAAGCTCGAAGGCGAGGTGATGAAGCAGGTGGACAGCCAGCTCGGGGCCGTGGCCCGCCCCGCGCGCGTGTACTTCGTGACGGTGCTGCCCAAGACGCGCAGCGGCAAGCTGCTGCGCCGCGCCCTGCAGGCCGTGGCCGAGCGCCGCGACCCGGGCGACCTGACCACCATGGACGACCCGGCAGCGCTGCAGCAGGTGAAAGACCTGGTGGACTCCTGAGCGTTGTGCCCGATGGGGTGCAGAAGCTATCAAAAACAATAGCTGTAAGCGCTTTATTATCAAGAGCTGCAGCCGTTTTTATATCAAATAATCCTCCGCGTTCTGACGCTGCCACTCGGCGGGTGGTTGCCAGCGGCTGGCCCATTCGATGAAGGCATCGATGGGCATGGGGTGCGCAATGCAGTTGCCCTGGGCATGGGCACAGCCGAGCTGCAGCAGCAGCTGGCCCTGGGTTTTGGTTTCCACGCCCTCGGCGACCACCTGGTAGCCAAACGACTGGGCCAGGCCGATCACCCCCTGCACGATGGCCCGGTCCCCCCGATCGGCCATCATGCCCCGCACGAAGCTCTGGTCGATCTTCAGCGTGTCCATGGGCAGGCGGCGCAGGTAGGTGAGCGATGAATAGCCGGTGCCGAAGTCATCGAGCGAGATGGCCACGCCCAGCGCACGCAGTTCGGCCAGCGTCGCGGCGACGGCGGGCAGGTCGTACAGCGCCGCGCTTTCGGTGATTTCCAGCTCCACCAGCCTGGGCGCCACCCGGGGATGTCGGGCCAGGCACTGCACCATCCAGGCGGAAAAACCGGGGTGCTGCAGTTGCTGGGCCGAGATGTTGATGCTCACGGGTATGGCCAGGCCCGCATCCAGCAGGCGTTCCAGTTGCGCCAGTGCCGCTTCCACCACCCACTCACCAAAGTCGATTTCCAGCGGGGTGCCGTCCAGCAGTGGCAAAAAGGCGCCGGGAGGCAACAGGCCGCGTTCGGGGTGCTGCCAGCGTGCCAGCACCTCGGCCCCCACCACCTGGCCCGTCTGCATGAGCACCTTGGGCTGCAGAAACAGCACGAATTGCGCCTGTGCCAGCGCCTCGCGCAGACGCAGGCCCTGTTCGCGCTGCTCACGCCGGGCGCGCTCCTGGGCCGCGTCGAACTGGTGAAACCGGTTGCGCCCCGCCTGCTTGGCGGCGTACATGGCCTGGTCCGCATGGCGCAGCAGGGTGTCGGCGTCCGCATCGTCCGAGGGGAACATGGTGTAGCCGATGCTGGCCGTCACGGCCACCCGTTCGGTATCGAGCGTGTAGGGCGAGGAAATGCTGTCCATCAGGCGTTGCAGCAAGCGTTCGCCATCGGTGTGCGAGGCCAGGCCCGGCAGGAGGATCGCGAATTCGTCACCACCCAGCCGGGCCACGCAATCTTGCGGGCGCAGCGCACGCGCGAGCCGGCCCGCCACCTCCACCAGCAATCGGTCGCCCGCGCCGTGGCCCAGGCGGTCGTTGACGGGTTTGAAGCCATCCAGGTCCAGGTAGGCCACCCCCAGCCGGGTGCCGCGCGCCCGGGCCTGGGCCATGCAGTCCTGCAGCCGGTGGGCCAGCAGAACGCGGTTGGGCAGGCCCGTCAGGGTGTCGTAATGGGCCAGCCTCTGCAGCAGCGCCTCGCGTTCGCGCACCTGCTCTTCGCTGCGCTTGCGATCGGTGATGTCCTGCAGCGCAAACAGCCAGCAAGCCTGGCCATCGAACTCCGTGGCCAGCATCGATTGCAGTGCCGTGTGTTCCTCACCGGTGCGCGTGCGCATCCTGACCTCGAAGGCGTTGATCTGGCCGGTCTGCCGGATCGCCTCCATCATGCGGGCGCGTTCCTGCACCTGGAAAATACCCAGTTTGACGGCCGAGCTGCCCACCGCCTGCGCACGTGTGAAGCCCAGCAACTGCTCCCATGCGGGGTTCACTTCCACATAGGCGCCATCGCTTTGGCGCGTCATGCCCATGGGGTAGGGCATGAGATGGAAGATGCGCGAGAACCGGTCTTCGGACTGGCGCAGCTGTTGTTCGGAGCGCTTGGCCGCATCGATGTCCTGCACCACACCGCGCATGCCGATGACCTTGCCGTCCAGCAGCACCGGCTCGCCGATGGCGCGCACCCAGGCCTGGCGGCCATCGGCGCGGATGATCTTGTACACCAGGCTCCATGCGGCCTGGTGCACGAAGCAGTCGCGTATTTTGCTGCGCAGGGTCTCCTGCCAGGCGGGCGCCACGAACTGCTGGATATAGTCCTTCGGCGGCGGGGTGCCGGGGGACAGGCCGTGGATTTCGCAGCAGATTTCCGACCAATACCCCTTGCCCTTGCCGCGCGTGTTCTCCCAGGCGCCCAGGCGCGCCATGCGGCTGGCCTGCTGCAGCAGGTCGTTGAGCGCCCGCAGATCGTCGCTGGCGCGCTGCGCCTGCGTCATGTCGTGAAAGACAAACAGCAGGCAGTTTTCCCCGTCCACCACGATGGGCCGGGCCGACATCAGGCCTGGCACACGCACACCCTGGCGCTGCGCCACCATGGGCAGGCGATCCACCTTGCCTTCGCGCTGGTAGGTTTCCAGCATGCGCGCGCGCTCCTGGCTCGACGCCCAGATGTTGAGCTCGGCAGACGTGCGCCCCACCACTGCGCTGCGCTCTGCCCCGAGCAGTTCGCAAAACGCCGGATTCACGTCGAGATAGCGCCCGTCCGATATCCGCGAGATGCCTGCGGGGTCGGGCAAGGTCTGGTAGATGGTGGTGTATTTGGCCTCCGATGCGCGCAGTGCGTCTTCGACATCGCGCTGGGCCGTGACGTCCACGGCCATGCCCTGCAGGGTGAGAGGGTGGCCGGCTGCATCGCGTTCACCCACCAGGCCCCGCGAGATGACCCAGCGCCAACGGCACGCCGTGTCGAGCACACGGAACTCGGCTTCGTAGGTGTCCAGTTGCCCGCGCATGGCGCGCTCTATCGTGCCGGCAAGGCGCGTGGCATCGTCGGGGTGCCACCGGGCGTGCCAGCGGTCCCAGGCATCGTCGGTGTCGATGGCATCCATGCCGAAGGCGGCATAGAAGCGGCCATGGCATGCCAGCTTCTGGCGCCGGATGTCCCATTCCCAGTGCCCGCCGCCCAGGGCATCCAACGCCAGGCCCATCTGCTGTTCGCGCTGGCGCAGGTGCTGGTTGGCCTGCTGCACGGTCAGGCTGTCCTGGGGGGCTGGCGCAAGATCCATGCGCCGAGTTTAGGTCCGTTTCGCAGCCTGCGCGGGAGCGCGTGCGGCCCTGATCAGGCCGGTGGACAACATGGTTCCGCACACGATGACCAGCCCGCAGCCGAGCATCCAGGGCGTGATGTCCTCGTGCAGGAACACCGCGCCGTACACCAGGGCAAACACCGGCGCCAGGAACGTCACGGCCAGCGCACGGCTGGGGCCGGCGTGGGCAATCAGGCGAAAGTAGAGGATGTAGGCAATGCCCGTGCAGAGGATGGCGATGGCCACGATGGCCGCCCAGGCGCGCAGCCCCGGCATGGTGGCGGGCCAGAACCACAGCATGGGCACGAACAGCCCCAGCGCTGCGCCGAGCTGGCTGCCCGTGGCTGCAGCCAGCGGCGGCACCCCCGCCAGGTAACGCCGGGCAAAGCTGGCGGCCACGGCATAGCAGGTGGTGGCCCCCAGGCAGGCGGCAATGGCCCAGGGTGCGGCAGCCGATTGGATGCCCGCGCCCCCCGGTGCACGCCAGGCCAGCAGCGCCACGCCAACGAAACCGATGCCCAGGCCCAGCCAGCGCAGACGGTTGATGCGGTCGCCCAGCCAGGCCCACGCGACCAGGGCGCCAAACAGCGGCACCGTGGCGTTGAGAATGGAGGCCAGCCCCGTGGTGATGTGCAGCACCGCCCAGGAATACAGGGCGAACGGGATGGCTGAATTCACCACGCCCGACAGCAGCACCGGCTTCCAGTGCCGGCGCAGCTGCGGCCACTGGCCCTGGTATAGCAGCATGGGCCACAGGAACACCGTGGCCAGCAGCACGCGCAGCCCGGCGGTGGGCAGCGGCCCGAATTCGGAGGCTCCCAGCCGCATGAACAGAAACGATGCCCCCCACAGGGCCGCCAGCAGCAGGAACTCGCCCAGCCAGGCCGCCACGGGTTGGGTGGCTGGCGCGCTCATGCCAGCGCCTGCGCCGGACGCAGCGCAGCGCCCTCCAGCTGCAGCAGCGCGCTCTTGCGATCCAGGCCGCCGGCGTAGCCCGTGAGGGCGCCATCCTTGCCCAGCACCCGGTGGCAGGGCACCACCACGCTGACCGGGTTGCGCCCCACAGCGGCCCCTACGGCGCGCACGGCGGCCGGGCGGCCCAGCTGCTGGCTGAGCGCGCCGTAGCTGGTGGTGTGGCCGCAACCGATGGACAGCAGCGCCCGCCACACGTCCCGCTGGAACGGCGTGCCGCCCGCCAGGTCGAGCGGCAGCTCGAAGCGGGTGCGCTCACCACGCAGGTATTGCTGCAGTTGGTTGACGGCCGCCACCAGCACCGGGTGCTGTGGGTCTTGCGGCCAGGCATGGGGCCCGTCGAGTTGCGGCGGCAGATGGCGCTGGCCATCAAACCACAGGCCGGCCAGGCCCAGGGGCGAGGCGGCCAGCCGCACGGTGCCCAGGCGGGTGGCGGTGCGGGTCTGCACGGTAGAGGGATGAAATTGCATGGGCATGGTATTTTAGGATGAAACCATCTTGAAATGCTGATGAAACAATCTCCATTAGCTACTCATTTAATAGCGTTTGCGCTGCCATTGCATGGCCGGCACGGGCGCTGCCACCCGCCGCCCAGGCACGCACCACGGCGTAGCTGCGCCAGGGTTGCCAGACCCGCGAGGCTTGGGCGGCCGCGCGGGCCGGCTGGGGTTGGGCCTGCAGGCCCATGGCCTTTTGCAGGGCCACGTCGCCGGCCGGAAACGCATCGGGCCAGCGCAGCACGCGCATGGCGATGTACTGCGCCGTCCAGTCGCCTATGCCGGGCAGGGCGCACAGCGCCGCCGTGGTGGTGGCCACATCCACACCGCCCTGCAGCCGCAGCTGGCCCGCATCCACCGCCCGTGCCAACGCCACGATGGCGGCCTGGCGCTGGCGCACGATGCCCAGCTGCCCCAGCGCCTCGCCGGGTGCCTGCGCCAGCACCGCAGGGGCAGGAAACAGCCGGGTGAGTTCGGGCCAGGGCGTGGCGATGGGTTCGCCAAAGCGCTCCACCAGCCGCTGCCCGAGCGTGCGCGCGGCTGCCACGGTGATCTGCTGGCCCAGCACGGCGCGCACGGCCAGCTCGAAGCCATCGAAGGCGCCCGGGACGCGCAAGCCATCGCCCTCGGGGAAAAAGGGGTGGAGCACGGCGTTGATGGCCGCCGGGTCGGCGTTCAGGTCGAGCATGGCACGCACACGGCGTATCACCTGCGGCAGCACGGGGTACAGGCTGTCGCTGGTCTGCACCAGCACCTGGTGGCGGGCGGGGTCGAAGCGGGCGTCCAGCCAGCCGCAATGCACTTGCAGCCCGCTAGCGTCCTGGCTTGGCAGGCGCACCGTGCGGCGCAGCACCGGGGTGGCGGCGTCGCCCGCCCATTCCACGCCGTGGAACTGGCGGCGGGCAAAAAAATCCAGCAGGGCCGGCACATCCAGCGGCGGCCGGTAGGCCAGCCGCAGCGTGGCCACAGCCACGTCTGTGGACTCGCCCGCGGGCCGGACGCCGCCACGGCGCAACTGGGTCGGGTTCAGGCCATAGTGCCCGGCAAAGGCGGCATTGAAACGGCGCACGCTGGCAAAGCCGCTGGCCAGGGCCACCTGGCTGACGGGCATGGGCGTGTCGGTCAGCAGCTGCTTGGCCGTCAGCAGCCGCCGCGTCTGCAGGTATTGCAGCGGCGACACCCCCAGGACGGCCTCGAAGATGCGGCGCAGGTGCCGGTCGCTCACGCCCAGGCGGGCGGCCAGCCGCGTCACCGTGGCGCCGCGCTCATCGGACCAGGCCTCGGGGGCATCGAGCAGCCGGGCGGCCTGCTGCACCAGAATGCCGCTGGCGTCCTGCACCGACCACACCAGCGCCTGCGGCGCCAGTTCGGGCCGGCAGCGCAGGCAGGGCCGAAAACCCGCACGCTCGGCCTGTGCGGCCAGCGCGAAGAAGCGGCAGTTTTCGCGCCGGGGCGTGCGCACGGCGCAGACCGGGCGGCAATAGATGCCGGTGGAGGTGACGCCGGTGAAAAACCGCCCGTCAAAGCGCGCATCCCGGGCCTGCAGGGCGCGGTAGCAGCCGTCGTCGACCGACAGGTCGATCGATGGATCGATCAGGGTGTCAGCCGGTGTGGCGAGGGGGGGTGCGGGCGAGGTCATGGGGGCCATGATAGGCCTGCTGCACCGCCGCACTGGCCGTTTTCGGACCTGTGCCTGCAATGCAAGGGCAGTGGTGAGGCCCCCCCTACAATGCAGCGAACCTTCGACCTCTCTCCCAGCGAAAGACCCTTCTGTGCAACCCACACCTGCCATCTTCAAGGCCTACGACATCCGCGGCATCGTGCCCTCCACCCTGAACGAAGAAGTGGCCCTGGGCCTGGGCCGGGCCTTTGGCACCGCGGCCCGCGCCGAAGGCCAGACCACGGTGGCCGTAGGGCGCGATGGCCGGCTGTCCGGCCCGGCCATCAGCGGCGCCCTGGTGCAGGGCCTGATCGAAGCCGGCATCGAGGTGATCGACGTGGGCCTGGTCACCACGCCACTGCTGTATTTCGCGGCCAGCACGCTGTGTGCCAGCGGCATCCAGGTCACGGGCAGCCACAACCCGCGCGACTACAACGGCTTCAAGATGGTGCTCAACGGCCGCGCCATCTATGGCGACGAAATCCAGGCTCTGCGCCGCACCATGGAGGCCGAGAGCTGGCAGCTGCTGCCCGGCGGCAGCGTGCGCCCTGTGGATGTGCTGCCCGCCTACCGCCAACGCATCGTGGACGACGTGAAGCTGGCCCGCCCCCTGAAGATCGTGGTTGATTGCGGCAACGGCATTGCCGGCGCCTCGGCCCCGGCCATCTTCCGCGCGCTGGGCTGCGAGGTGACCGAGCTGTTTTCCGAGGTGGACGGCAACTTCCCGAACCACCACCCCGACCCCAGCAAGCCCGAAAACCTGCGCGACCTGATTGCCGCCCTGCAGGCCGGCGACGCCGAACTGGGCCTGGCCTTCGACGGCGACGGCGACCGGCTGGGCATCGTCACACGCGATGGCAGCAACATCTTCCCCGACCGCCAGATGATGCTGTTCGCGCAGGATGTGCTCAGCCGCGTGCCGGGCGCGCCCATCCTGTTCGATGTGAAATGCACCCAGCGCCTGGCGCCGGCCATTGCCGCCGCAGGCGGCCAGCCGGTGATGTTCAAGACCGGGCATTCGCTCATCAAGGCGCGCATGAAGGAGCTCAGCTCGCCCCTGGGCGGCGAGATGAGCGGCCATATCTTCTTCAAGGAGCGCTGGTTCGGCTTTGACGACGGCACCTACGCCGGCTGCCGCCTGCTCGAGATCCTGTCGCGCAGCGCCGACCCGGGTGCCGTGCTCAACGGCCTGCCCACCAGCTTCAGCACGCCCGAGCTCAATGTCGCCTGTGCAGAAGGCGAGCCGCACCGCCTGACGGCCGAGCTGCAGGCACTGGCCACCGAAAGTTTCACGGCCCCGGCGCAGATCAACACCATCGACGGCCTGCGGGTGGACTGGCCCGACGGCTTTGGCCTGATCCGCGCCAGCAACACCACGCCCGTACTGGTGCTGCGCTTCGAAGGCCACACGCCCGAGGCGCTGGCACGCATCGAGGCGGCCATGCTGGCCTTGCTGCACCGTGTGAAGCCCGATGCCCAGGTGGGCAGCGCGGCGCATTGAAGTGAAACACCCCCCTGAGTCGCTTCGCGCCTTCCCCCCGCTCTCGCAGCGCTGCGCGCTGCGGGCAGGGGGATGCAGCCCTTGCTGCGGGGCGGCCCTTGCGCGGCTGCCCGCGCATGGGCCGCGCCCGTTTCACAGGATGCGGGTGGCCTGCGGCATCCTGGATCGCTGAAATGTCCCTTGCCCGCACCCTCTATTCCGCCCTGACCTGGGCCGCCCAGCCGCTGCTGCGGCGCAAGCTGCGGCACCGCGCCGTCGCCGAGCCCGGCTACGGCCACGCGGTGGACGAGCGCTTTGGCCGTTATGCGCGCCCTATCGACAGCCTGATTCCCCAAAGCAGCACCGACCCGCTCGGCCGCTTTGTGTGGATCCACGCCGTGTCGCTGGGGGAGACGCGGGCCGCGGCCATCTTGCTGGCCGAGTTGCGCCGGCAGCTGCCCGGCATGCGCCTGCTGCTCACCCACGGCACCGCCACGGGCCGGGCCGAGGGCGAGAAACTGCTGCAGCCGGGCGATGTGCAGGTGTGGCAGCCCTGGGACACGCCGGGCGCGGTGCGCCGCTTCCTGCGCCAGTTCCGGCCGGCCATCGGCATCCTCATGGAAACCGAGGTCTGGCCCAATCTGGTGGCGGGCTGCCGGCAGCGTGGCATACCGCTGGTGCTGGCCAATGCCCGCTTCAATGAAAAATCCCTGCGCAAGTCGCTGCGGCTGGCGGCGCTGGCCCGCCCGGCCTATGGCGGCTTGGCGGCCGTCTGGGCCCAGACCGGTGCCGATGCCGAGCGCCTGCAATCCATCGGCGCGCCGGTGCGAGGCGTGTTTGGCAACCTCAAGTTCGACGTGGTGCCCGATGCCGGGCAACGGGCCAGGGGGCGTGCATGGCGCGCGGACAGCACCCGGCCCGTGGTCATGCTGGCCAGCAGCCGCGACGGTGAAGAATCGATGTGGCTGGCTGCCTTGAAGCAAAAAATGGCCCCAGCGCCTCATTCGCATCTGCGGGAAGCTATCCATAGTGAAGCAAACCCGACGGATCAACCGGTGCAATGGCTGGTGGTCCCGCGCCACCCCCAGCGCTTTGCCGAAGTGCAGCAGCTGCTGTGCAATGCCGGCCTGACCGTATCGCGCCGTAGCCAGTGGGCAGACGGCCCCGGGCCCGCCGATGTCTGGCTGGGCGACTCGCTGGGTGAAATGGTGCTGTATTACAGCCTGGCCGATGTGGCCTTGCTCGGCGGCAGCTTTGCGCCGCTGGGCGGGCAGAACCTGATCGAGGCCATTGCCTGCGGCTGCCCCGTGGTGCTGGGGCCACACACCTTCAACTTTGCCGAGGCAGCCACGCTGGCCTGTGAACAGGGCGTGGCGCACCGCGTGGCGGATATCGGGCAGGGGGTGGCGCTGGCCTGTGGCCTGGCCACCGACGCCTCCCGGCTGGCCGTCGCCCGCGACCTGGCCCAGGAATTCATGCAGCAGCATCGCGGTGCAGCGCGGCTGACCGCCGCCGCCATATCGGCCTTGCTGGGCCTTGCTGCGGCGCCATGAAACGGCGCGCAGCGGGAGCGCAAAATGCCGGGCCAGCACCTGTGTTTCAGGCCCGTGCCTGCCGGAAATGTCACCTCGTGTACTCGGCTTTATGCCGACACGCCCGCAGCTGTGCCACAGTTCCCACCACCGCTGGCTGATCATTGATGGGCGGCCCGACGCCGCTGCAAGACCCATGGACAAACACTACCTGACGCCGCTTTTTGCACCTGCTTCCATTGCCGTACTGGCGGGCAAGGCCGACGAACCTGAAAACCTCACCTCGTATGCGCAAGCGCTGCATCCGGCCCTGCGCGCACAGCGCTTTGCCGGCAGCCTGCAGTTTGTCGATACCCACACCAGCGGCACGCTGGCCGACCTGGCGCAAAGAAAGGCCGATCTGGCCATCATCGCACTACCGCCCGCCGAGGTGCCGGCTGCGCTGGAAGTGGCGGGACGCATCGGCTGCCGCGCGGCGCTGGTGCTGTCGAGCGGCATGGACGCAGACCAGGCCAGCCACCTCAAGAAGATCGCGCGCCACGAGAACCTGTACCTGCTGGGACCCAACTCGCTCGGGTTCCAGCGGCCGCACCTGCAGCTCAATGCCAGCGCGGCCGGTCCGCTGGCGCGCGATGGCTCGCTGGCGCTGGTGTGCCAGTCGGGCGCGCTCACGGCGTCGATCCTGGACTGGGCCCGCAACAACGCCGTGGGGTTCTCCACCGTGGTGTCGCTGGGGCCGAACACCGACGTGGACATTGCCCAGGTGCTCGACTTTCTGGCCCACGATGCGCGCACGCAGAGCATCGTCGTCTACATGGAAGGCATCTCCAACGCCCGCCGTTTCATGAGCGCACTGCGCTCGGCCGCCAATGCCAAGCCGGTGGTGGTGCTCAAGGCCGGGCGCAAGCCGGCGGGCAACGAGGCCGCCCAGACGCACAGCGGCACCATCGTGGGCAGCGACGATGTGTTCGACGCCGCCTTGCGCCGCGCCGGCGCGGTGCGCGTGCGCTCGTTCGTCGAGCTGTTCTCGGCGGCCAAGTGCCTGGCTTCGCGCTACCGGCCGGTGGGCAAGCGCCTGGCCATCGTCACCAACGGCGGCGGGCCCGGTGTGCTGGCGGCCGACTGGGTCAATGAGATCCTGCTGAGCCTGGGCAAGCTGTCGCCCGAATCGGCGCGTGCGCTGGCGCCCAGGTTGCCACCCCTGGCGTCGCTGTCGGATCTGATCGACCTGTCGGAAGACGCCGGCGCCGAGCACTATCGCCTGGCCATCGAAGCGGCCTGCAAAGACCGGCAGGTGGATGGTGTGCTGGCCATCCATTCTCCCAAGGCTGGCTCGGACGCCTGTGCGGTGGCCACCGCGCTGGCCGAGGTCAAGCGCAGCATGGTCAAGCCGCTGCTGGCCTGCTGGATGGGCGACACCTCGGTGGTGCCGGCGCGCGCCATCTTGCTGGAGGCCGCCATCCCTAGCTTTCGCACGCCCGAGGCCGCCGTGGGGGCGTTTGGCAACATCGCCTCGTTCTACCAGAACCAGCAACTGCTGCAGCAGACGCCGCCGCCGCTGTCCACGCTGGCCAAGCCGGACATCGAGGGCGCGCGCCTGGTCATCGAAAGCGTGCTGGCCGAGCGGCGCAAGGTGCTGACCGAGATGGAGTCCAAGACGCTGCTGGCAGCGTTCCATATCCCGGTCACCAAGACCATCCTGGCGCGCAGTGCGCACGAGGCCATGATGATCGCCACGCAGATGGGCTTTCCGGTGGCGCTGAAAATCGACTCGCCCGACATCAGCCACAAATCCGACGTGGGCGGCGTGGCCCTCAACATCCACAGCGGCACCGCGGCCCGCGATGCCTACACCGACATGGTGCAGCGCGTGGCACACCTGCAGCCGCAGGCGCGCATCAACGGGGTGACGGTGCAGAACATGGCGGGCGCCCGGCGCGGACGCGAGATCTGCATCGGCCTTGTCACCGACGACCCGTTTGGCCCGGTGATCACGTTTGGTGCGGGCGGCACCATGATCGAACTGATCGACGACCGCGCCATGGAGCTGCCCCCGCTCAACCAGTTCCTGGCACGCCGGCTGATCGAGCGTTCGCGTGTGGCCGAAACGCTGGGTGAGTGGCGCGGTGCCAGCGCGGTGGACCATGACGCGCTGGAGCAGGTGCTGCTGCGCGTATCGGAAATGGTGTGTGCCTTGCCCCAGCTGCGCGAGATGGACATCAACCCGCTCATCGTGGACGCGCAGGGCGTCGTGGCGGTGGATGCGCGCATTGCCATCGACCACGCGGCCAACACCTCGGGTGGGCGGGCCGACAGCTTCAGCCACCTGGCCATCCTGCCGTATCCCGCACGCTACGAACAGCTGTGGCCGATGCGCGGAGGCGGTGAATACCTGGTGCGCCCCATCCATCCCGACGATGCGCAGATGCTGCAGCAACTGGTGCAGAACCTGTCGCCCGAAAGCCGGTATTTCCGTTTCATCTCGTCGATGGTGGAACTGCCGGCCTCGATGCTGGCACGCTTCACCCTGATCGACTACGACCGCGAAATGGCGCTGGTGGCCGTATTCCGCGAACGCACGGTGGGCGACGACGGCGACAGCACCGAAACCGAACGCATCGTGGGGGTGTCGCGCTACGTCACCAATCCCGACCAGTCGAGCTGCGAATTTGCCCTGGTGGTGGCCGACGACTTCAATGGCAAGGGCCTGGGTTCGCGCCTGATGCTGAGCATCATGGATGTGGCGCGCGACAAGGGCCTGGCCGAGATGGAAGGCCTGGTGCTGGCCAACAACCCCGGCATGCTCAAACTCATGCGCAGCCTGGGCTTTGTGGTCAAGCCCTATTCAGACGACGCGGATTTCAGGTTGGTCACCCACATCTTGTAGGCACTCGCCCCTTGTTTTCAGGCAGGGGCGGTGTGGAGGCTACGGCTGCTGCAGCAAGCGGTTGATGGCGGCCACGTCGTCTTCCGACAGCGTGCCGGCCGCCTGGCGCAGCTTGAGGGTACCCAGCAGCACGTTGTAGCGCGCCTGCGCCAGGTCGCGCTTGGTCTGGTAGAGCTGGCTTTGGGCATTGAGCACATCGATGTTGATGCGCACGCCCACCTGGTAGCCGAGCTTGTTGGCGTCGAGCGCGCTCTGGCTGGAGGCTTCGGCCGCTTCCAGGGCCTGCACCTGGCCCTGGCCGGACTGCACGCCAAAGAAGGCGGCGCGGGTGGCCTGCGCCACGTTGCGGCGCGCGGTTTCGAGGTCGGCAGCGGCCTTTTCTTCGAGGGCCAGCGTTTCCTTGATGCGGTTCTGCACGGCAAAACCGGCAAATAGCGGCAGGTTCAGGGCCACGCCCACGCTGGCATTGTTGGTGCGGCCGTTGATTCCCGGCATGGTGACCGTGCCGTTGGGATTGCGCACGATGTTGTAACCGGCCTGCAGGTCCACCGTGGGCAGATGCCCGGTGCCGGCCTTGCGGGTTTCCAGGCGTGCGATGTCCAGGGCGATCTGGGCCTGGCGTACGGCCGGCTGCTGCTCCTGCGCCGTCTGCACCCATTGCGCCACGTTGTCGGGCTGCACGGTGGGCAGCGGCACCGGCTGGACCAGGGGCAGGGGCTGGGTGCCGGTCACGCCCACCAGCTGGTCGAGTGCCAGCTTTTTCACACGCAGGTCGTTCGCGGCGGCAATTTCCTGGGCGATGACCAGATCGTAGCGGGCCTGGGCCTCGCGCGAGTCGGTCACGGTGGAGGTGCCCACCTCGAAATTGCGCTTGGCGGAAGCCAGCTGCTCGGAAACGGCCGCTTTTTGCGCCTGCACGAAAGTGAGCGTGTCCTGGGCCGCGAGCACATCAAAGTAAGCCTGGCTGACGCGCACCAGCAGGTCCTGGGTGGCGGCGTCCAGCTGGGCTTGCGCCACATCGACGCCGCGCTGGCCCTGCTGGAAGGCGATGCGGTTGGCCGGGCGGAACAAAGGCTGCGAGGCACTCACCCCCACGTTCTGCGAGCTGCCGTTGAAGTCCACCTTGGGACGGGTGATTTCGGTGCTGGCGCGGGACACGCCGGCAGACAGGCCGGCACTGGGCAGCAGGCCGGCACGGGCCTGTTCGGCGCGGCTGGAGGCCGCATCCAGCTGGAGCTTGGCCGCCTGCCACACGGTGTCGTAGCCGCGCGCTGCGTCCACCAGTTGCACAAGGCTCTGGGCCTGCGCCGGCGTGCAAAGGGCGGTGGCGAGGGCCAGGGGAAGTAGCCGAAGCAGGTTCATGGAGGTCCTTCAGGTCGTTCTGGGCGCAAGAGGTGGCGTGAACCAGGTGGGCCGGCGCATTTCAGTACCGCGGCACGGTGGTGTCGTGTTCGCAGGACCACGCATCGATGCCGCCCGTGATGTTGGCCAGCGTTCCAAAACCCTGCTGCGCCAGGAAAGCCGCCACGCGCAGGCTGCGGGCGCCGTGGTGGCACAGGCACGCCAGGGGGCGGGCAGGGTCCAGCTCGGCCAGCCGGCCAGGCAGCTGCCCCATGGGAATCGCCACCAGTTCAAACCCGTCCGTGCGCACGCTGGCGGTTTGCAATTCCCAGGGCTCGCGCACGTCCAGCACCAGCGGCTGGCCTTCGGCGGCAACCTGCGCAAACCAGGCGGACAGCTGCGCGGGGCGTACATGGTCGATCATCCAGAACTCCTCGCCGCCCAATCAGAAGGAAAAATCCGAAGGTTCGGCAAAGCCCACCAGGCGCGGCGCGACGGTGTCCCAGGGCTGGGTGGTGTCGAAACGCTCGCCCGTGCGGCGCACCAGCGTGAAGCGCATGACGGGTTCCTGGCCCACGATGGCGGCCAGGCGGCCACCTTCGCGCAGCATCGACAGCAGGTTCTGCGGAATGCTGGCCACGGAGCCACTGAGCACGATCACGTCGAACGGGCCTTCGGGCACGGCATCGCGGGAGCCGTCCGACACGCGCACATGGGCGTTGGCGATGCCGGCGCGCTGAAGATTGTCTTGCGCCATCTCGGCCAGCGCGGGCTCGATTTCGAGCGAGACCACGCTCTCGGCACGCTGGGCCAGCAACGCGGCCATGTAGCCCGAACCGGCGCCGATTTCCAGCACGCGGTCGGTGGGCAAGATCTTCAGGTCTTGCAGCGTGCGTGCTTCCAGGCGCGGTTGCAGCATGCTGTGGCCCAGGCGAACGGCTTCCTTGGCGTCGCTGCCCAGCAAGGGGATTTCGATGTCCATGAAGGCCATGCTGCGGCAGGCCGGGGGCACGAAGTCTTCGCGGCGCACCACCGACAGCAGCTCCAGCACGTCGGCATCGAGCACGTTCCAGGGGCGGATCTGCTGCTCGATCATGTTGTAGCGGGCCTGTTCAACGGGATCGCTGATGTTGGCAGACGTGTTCAGAGGCATGTTCATGGAATCTCTCCAGGGGAAGACGGGTCAGGACAAACCCTTGATTTTAGGGGCCACGGGCGCGGGCTGGCCACGGCCCAGGCGGGCAAGTGCCCAGCGGGCCAGATCGTCCATGTAGCAGTACACCACCGGCACCACCACCAGCGTCAGCAGCGAGGAGGTGATCACGCCGCCGATCACGGCCTGGCCCATGGGTGCGCGCTGCTCCGAGCCCTCGGACAGCGCAAACGCCAGCGGCACCATGCCAAAAATCATGGCCAGCGTGGTCATCAAAATGGGGCGCAGCCGCACGCGGGCGGCCAGCAGCAGGGCCTCGGCGCGGGGCAGGCCGGGCACGGCATGGCCGGCATCGTCGATATGCTCCGCCCGGGCCCGGATGGCAAAGTCCACCAGCAAGATGGCATTCTTGGTGACCAGGCCCATCAGCATCACCACCCCGATGATGGAGAACATCGACAGCGTGGAGCGGAACATCATGAGCGCCAGCACCACGCCGATCAGCGTGAGCGGCAGCGAGGTCATCAGCGCCAGCGGCTGCAGGAAGCTCTTGAACTGGCTGGCCAGGATCATGTAGATGAACACGATGGCCAGCACCAGCGCCGAGATGGCGTAGCCGAACGACTCCGCCATGTTCTTGGTGGAGCCGCCAAACTGGTAGCGGTAGCCCGGGGGGAAGGCCACGCTGTCGAGCGCTTTCTTGATGTCATTCGACACCTCGCCCGCCGATCGGTCGGCCACGTTGGCCGTCACGGCCACCTCGCGCGTGAGGTCGCGCCGGTTGATCTGGTTGGCGCCGGTGGATTCGCTCACCCGGGCCACCTGGTTCAGGCGCACGATGCGCGTGCCGCCATCGGCTGCCGCCAGCGCAAAGGGCAGGCGTTCCAGGTCCTGCGGCGTGGTGCGGGCCTCGGGGGCCAGGCGCACGTTCACGTCGTAGGTCTGGTCATCGGGCGCGCGCCAGTTGCCCACCGTGGTACCCGCCACCAGCGTGCGCAGCGAGGCGGCCAGCTGCGCCACCGACACCCCCAGGTCCGACGCCGCATCGCGCTGCACATCGAGCGCGATCACGGGTTTGTCGGGCTTGGCGCTGGTGTCGAGGTCCACCAGGCCCGGAATGCCGTGGATCTTTTCGGAAACCGTTTTCGTCAGGCGCTCCAGCTCCTGCAGATCCGGCCCCTGCAGTGAAAACTCCACCTGTTTTTGGCCACCCACCGGGTCGAGCAGGCCCACATGGGTGACGGTGATGCCGGGCACCTGCTTGAGGCGCTCGCGCAGCACGCCCGACATGGCGTCCACACTGCGGCTGCGGTCCTTGCGGTCCACCAGGCGCACGTAGATGCTGGCGTACATCTTGCCCTGCGCGTTACCGGTGTTGAGGGTGGACAGCGTGTAGCGCACCTCGGGAAACCCGCGCAGGATGCCCTCCACCTGGCGCGCCTTGGCCTCGGTGGCTTCGAGCGACGAGCCCACGGGCGTGTAGAAATTGACGGTGGTTTCGGAAAAGTCGGCCTTGGGAACAAACTCGGTGCCCAGGAGCGGCACCATGAAGACACTCAGCACAAAAATGGCCAGCGCGATGCCCAGGGTCGCGAGCTTGTGCACCAGCGACCAGCGCAGAATGCCCTGGTAGGCCTCGGCCAGCGCATCGGTGGCGCGGTCGAACCAGCCCGTCACGCGGCCGATGGTCCTGTCGTAGAACGTGACCGGCGCGTTGCGCTGCCCATGCGCGTGGATGCTGGGGTCATGCCAGAGGCTCGACAGCATCGGGTCGAGTGTGAAGCTGACAAACATCGAGATCAGCACCGCGGCCACGATGGTGATGCCGAACTCATGGAAGAACTTGCCGATGATGCCGCCCATGAACCCGATGGGCAGGAACACGGCCACGATGGACAGCGTGGTGGCCAGCACGGCCAGGCCAATCTCCTGTGTTCCATCCATGGCCGCCTGGTAGGCGTTTTTGCCCATCTGCACATGGCGCACGATGTTCTCGCGCACCACGATGGCATCGTCGATCAAGAGGCCCACGCACAGGGAGAGCGCCATCAGCGTGATCATGTTGATGGTGAAGCCGAACAGGTTCATGAACCAAAACGTGCCGATCAGCGCAATCGGCAGCGTGAGGCCCGTGATGACGGTGGAACGCCATGAGTTCAGAAACAGAAACACGATCAGCACCGTGAGCAGGGCGCCCTCGATCAGCGTCTGGCGCACATTGTTCACCGCCACGCGAATCGGGCGGGCACTGTCGCCAATGGTTGCCAGGCGCACCCCGGGCGGCAGCTGGCGCTGGAGTTCGGCCACGGCGGCATTCAGGCCGTCCACCACCTCGATGGTGTTCTCGCCCTGCGATTTCTGCACCGACAGCAGCAGCGTGCGCTGGCCGTTGTACAGCGCCAGGCTTTCCACTTCCTGTGCGCCATCGTGGACGCGGGCCACCTGTTCCACCCGAATCGGTGCTCCGTTTTTCCTGGCCACGATGATGCGGCCAAAGTCTTCGGGGCGCTGCATGCGCGCGTCGATCTGCACCACGCGCTCCTGCGCGAGGGAGCGGATGGCGCCCACGGGCAAATCCTGGTTTTCGCTCCGCACGGCAGCCACCACCTGGTCGGGGGTCACGCCAAAGGCTTCGAGCGCCTGCGGGTTCAGGTAGATGTTGATCTCGCGCCGGGTGGCGCCCACCAGGTTCACGGCACCCACGCCACGCACGTTTTCCAGCCGTTTCTTCAGGATCTGCTCGGCCCAGGTGGTCAGCTCCACGGCGCTGCGTTCCGTGCCCCCGGCCTGGTCGCCGGGCAGCACGGCCAGCGACCACACGGCACGGCTGGCGGGGTCAAAGCGCAGCACGCGCGGCTCTTTCACCTCGGTGCGCAGGGTGGGGCGGACAATGGCCACCTTCTCACGCACATCTTCGGCCGCCTTGCGGCCATCGATGTGCAGCTGGAACTCGATGATGACGACGGCGGTGCCCTCGTAGCTGCGCGAGGTGAGGGCGTTGATGCCGGCAATCGAGTTGACGCCTTCCTCGATCTTCTTGGTTACCTCGCTCTCCACGATTTCCGGCGAGGCGCCGGGGTAGTCCACCGTGACCACCACCACCGGAAAGTCGATGTCCGGAAACTGATCGACCTTGAGGCGCTGGTAGGAAAACAGGCCCAGCACCACGATGGCGAGCATCACCATGGTGGCGAACACCGGGTTTTTCAGGCTGACCTGGGTGAACCACATGGCTGCTTACGGCGCGGCGCGCGATGCAGAGGCTGCGGGCGTGACTGCTGGCGTGTTTTCGAGGATGCGCACGGGCGTGCCCTCGCGCAGCGAGCCCATGCGCCCGGCCACCACGGCAGTGCCCTCGGGCACACCCTCGATGGCCACCAGCGTGTCGCCCCCCACCATGGCACGCCGGCCGGTCTTGACCGGCAGATACGCCACGCGGCCGCCTTGCACCGCCTGCACGTAGGGCGCCGGTTTATCGGTGCGCACGGCGTCCAGCGGCAATGCCAGCACATCGGCATGCCCCGTGTCGAGCGCGCCCTGCACAAACAGGCCCTGGCGCAGCACCGATGCCGCCGCGCCCTGCTCGATGACCAGGTACACCGGCACGGTGCGGCTGCCGGCCTGGGCGCTGGGGTTGATGCGGGCCACCGTGGCCACGATCGGACTGGCCACGCCCTCGATCCGCAGGCGGGCCTTTTGGCCCACGCGCACGGCCAAAGAATCGGCCGGGCTCAGCAGGGCTTCGAGCTCCAGCCGCGACAGGTCCACCACCTCGACGATGCGGGCATCCACCCCCACGCGCTCGCCGGGTTGCGCCAGCCGCTGCGCCACCTGGCCCTTCAAAGGGCTGCGCAGAACCGTGTCGTCCAGCGCCTTGCGCGCCACATCGGCAGCGGCCAGCGCCGCCTGGTAGGTCGATTGCGCGGCCTCCAGGCTGGCCTGCGAGGTGACCAGTGCCGTGGCGGAAATGAAGCCCTGGTCCACCAGCGCACGGTTGTTGGTGAACTGGCGCTGGCTGATGTCCACCTGCGCCTTGGCGGCATCGGCCTGCTGCTGCGCCTGGCGCAGGCGGGCCCGGGCCTCGGTGGGGTCGATGCGGGCGATTTCCTGCCCGGCGCGCACGCTGTCGCCCTCGCGCAGGGTCAGGCCCTGCAGCTCGCCCGCCGCGCGGGCCCGGACCATGGCGGATTCCACGGCGCGCAGCGCGCCCGACACCGGCACCGCGAGGGCCAGGCTTTGGCGCCGCACGGTGACCAGTTCGCCCGGTGCCAGGTCCAGCATGGCTTCCTTGACCTGCGCGCTGGCTTCGGCCAGGGCCTTTTGCTGCGCCTGCCGCGCGGCCAGCGCACGCCAGACGCCACCACCCACCAGCACAACGGCGATGGCAACAGCCACCCAGGCAATCCAGCGTTTCATGGCGATCAGGTCGTTGAAGGACCGGAGGAGGGCGCGGCCGCGCACAGGCCGTGCAGGATGTTGTCGGCCTGCATGGCCAGGTATTTTTCGGGGTCCAGGTCCTCGGCATCCGGCACGCAGGCGCCCATGGAGTGCTTCCACAGCATCAGAAAGATCATCGGGGCCAGCACCAGGTACACCGCGCAGTCCATGTCGAGCGGCCGAAACTCTTTGCGGTCCACGCCGCGCTGCAGGATGCGGCGGATCAGCGCCTGGCCCGGCCCCATCACCTCGCGCTGGTAGAACTGGGTGATTTCAGGAAAATGGTGCGCCTCGCTCAGCATCAGCTTGGTGATACCCGAGGCTTTGGTGCTGCCGATGCGCTCCCACCACACCTGGTAGCAGTAGCGCAGCAGGTCGTCGGTGCTGCCCTCGAAGGCGTCGAGCTCCAGCGTCCACTCGGCAAAACGGCCCGCGATGTTTTCGCGCACCACGGCCTTGAACAGCTCTTCCTTGCTGGGAAAGTACAGAAACAGCGTGCCCTTGGACACCCCGGCGCGCGCCGCCACCTCGTCCACCCGGGTGGCCGCATACCCTTTTTCGACAAACAGTTCCAGCGCGGCACCGATGAGTTCGCCGGGGCGCGCCTGCTTGCGCCGCTCGCGTTTGGCCACCGTGCCGGGAAGAGGGGAAGATTCAGACTGCATCTGTTAATGACTGACTGGTTAGTAATATAGCCAGCGCCCGCAGCGGCGTCAATTCATAATGCGGCGCTACACAGACAAGGAAACTGCCATGACACAGCAAACCATCACGCTCGGCGGCGGTTGCTTCTGGTGCACCGAAGCGGTTTTTGTCCGGGTGCGCGGCATCACCGACGTGGAAAGCGGCTACACCAACGGCCACACCCTGCACCCCAGCTACGAGCAGGTCTGCCAGGGCGACACCGGCCACGCCGAGGTGGTGCGCCTGACGTTCGATGCCGACCAGATCAGCCTGCAGGAAATCCTGGAAATCTTCTTCCACACCCACGACCCGACCACCCTGAACCGCCAGGGCAACGATGTGGGCACGCAATACCGCAGCGGCATCTATTACGAGAACCCTGCGCACGGAGAGATGGCCAACGACATGATCAGCCAGATGTCGCAAGACAAGCTGTTCGGTGCACCCATCACCACCGAGGTGCAGCCGCTGACCAACTACAGCGCGGCCGAGGCCTACCACCAGGACTACTTTGCCAACCATCCGAACGCCGGTTATTGCGCGTTTGTGGTGGGGCCGAAAGTGGAGAAGTTTCGCAAGACGTTTGCACGGTATCTGAAGCCCGACTGAGCGGGCAGTGGCAAAGATCTGAATAAAATAAGGCTCTTGCGCCTTTCCCGCATACGCCAGCTGCTATCAAAGTGATACCAAAGTGAGTCTGCCAGCAGCCTCCCCAGCCCTTTCAGTCCTGCAGGCCACGGCCCGCCGGACGGGCGTGTGCGGGCGCTGGCTGCAGCAGCTCTCGGCCCGGGCTGCGCTGGTGTGGCTGCTGCTGGCCCTGGTCATTGCGCCCACCGTGGGCCGCCTGCACGAGGTGGCCCACGGCGGCCGCGGCAACCCGGTGCACGCGGGGCACGTCCCGCAGGCGGCGGCGTTCCATGGTGGCATGGCCGGGACGCATGCGACAGACCAGGCCTCGGGCCTGTTGCAGGCCCTTTGGGGCGACCATGCCGCGCCCGATTGCCTCTTGCTCGACCAGCTGGCCCTGGGCGATGCCTTGCACAGCGCCCCCATGGCGCTGCCAGCCCTGGCGCCCGTGCCGGCACGGCTGGCCTACCGCTCCGAAGCCGTCCTGCTGCGGTGGTTCACGCCATTCCAGGCCCGCGGCCCTCCGGTGGCCTGACTCCCGCAGCCACTGCACCGCAGCACGCGCTGTCCCCCCCTGATTTCATAGCTGCTAGCGCTTGATGACCAAGCGCTACAGCCGCTTTTTATTCCGTTTTCATGCCACAGCGCATGAAATCGTGCCCCTGCGCCAGGACCTGGTTGCGCCGGTGCGCGCCCCTTTTTTCAGAAACACCATGAACATCCTTGTACCCGCACACAGCAGCCGCAGCCATCCGGTCCTGCACCCCGTTGCACTGGCCGCCATCCTCACGCTGTCGGGCACCAGCCTGGCCCATGCGCAGGCCGCAGCTGCCGCTTCTCCCGCCGAAGCGCCCGGCCTGCCCCCCGTCACCGTGTCCGCCAGCGGCCTGCAACTGGGCGCCAGCGACATGACCACCCCCGCCACCGTGCTGGAGGGCGACGAACTTGTGCGCCGCCGCGAGGCCACGCTCGGCGAAACGCTCAGCAGCGAGCGCGGCATCACCAGCAGCCACTTTGGCGCCGGTGCCAGCCGCCCCATCATCCGCGGCATGGACGGCCCGCGCGTCAAGCTGCTGAGCGACGGCGCCGAGCTGCACGACGCCTCCACCATCAGCCCCGACCACGCCGTGGTCTCCGAGCCCCTGCTGGCCACGCAGATCGAAGTGCTGCGCGGCCCCTCGGCCCTGGTGTACGGCAACGGCGCCGTGGGCGGCGTGGTCAACGTGCTCGACGGCAAGGTGCCCACCGCCATCCCGCAAAAGGGCATCGAGGGCAGCGCTGAGCTGCGTGCCAACACCGGAGCAGGCGAGGGGGCAGGGGCCTTCTCGCTCACCGGCGGCGCCGGCAACCTGGCCGTGCACGTCGAAGGCGTGGCGCGCGACGCGGGCGACTACCGCGTAGGCAAGGGCTGGGCGGGTGGCAACAAGGTGCCGGGCAGCTTCAACCGCACCGACACCGGCAGTGTGGGCCTGTCGTGGGTGGGTGAGCGCGGCTACCTGGGCGCCGCCTACACCCGCCAGACCGCCAAATACGGCCTGCCAGGCCACAACCACAGCTTTGACGGCTGCCATGCCGATGGTGACCACCTGCACTGCGGCGCGCACGCAGGCGAAGCGGATGATGGCCACGACCATGGCGCTGAAGCGCCTGGCGACGTGCCGGTGGTCGACCTGCGCAGCGAGCGCCTCGACATCCGGGGCGAGCTGCGCAACCCGTTTGCCGGCTTCTCGGCATTGCGGCTGCGGGCGGGCGTTACCGACTACCGGCATGACGAGATCGAGGACGGCGCCGTCAGCACCACCTTCAAGAACAAGGCCTACGACACCCGCATCGAGCTGCAGCACGCACCCGTGGCCGGGTTCAAGGGCGTGATCGGCCTGCAGACCTCGCAACGCAAGTTCAGCGCCGACGGTGAAGAAGCCTATGTCGAACCCACCATGACCCGCAAACTGGGTTTCTTTGCGCTGGAGGAAGTCCGCCTGGGTGACTGGCGCCTTGAAGCCGCCCTGCGCCACGACCGCCAGACGGCCGAGGCCCAGACCAGCGGCATCGAGCGCAGCCACAACGGCACGTCCGCATCGCTGGGCGCGGTGTGGAAGTTCACGCCCGGCTACCAGGTGGGTACCTCGTTCACCCGCGCCAGCCGCGCCCCCACCGCCGAAGAGCTGTACGCCCAGGGCCTGCACATGGCCACCAGCACCTACGAGCGCGGCAACGCCGACCTGAAGTCCGAGATCTCGCACAACATCGACCTCGGCCTGCGCAAGACCAGCGGCGACACCACCTTTGGCGTGAGCATCTTCAGGAATCGCATCAACAACTACATCTACGGCCGCACGCTCGACGAGGCAGACGGCCTGCAACTGCTGCAATACAGCCAGCAGGATGCCACCTTCACCGGCATCGAAGGCCAGGTGCGCCAGCGCCTGAACCGCCATCTGGGCATCACCCTGTTTGGCGACACCGTGCGCGCCAAACTCGATGGCGGCGGCCTGCTGCCCCGCATCCCCGCCACCCGCGCAGGGGTGCGGCTGGATGCCAGCTGGCAGGCCTGGGAAGGCCAGGTCGAATGGGTGCAGGTGGCCCGCCAGAACCGCGTGGCCGCGTTTGAAACCGCCACGCCCGGCTACGGCATGCTGAATATGGGCATGAGCTACAACGGCCAGCTGAGCAGCGGCGCACCGTGGCAGGTGTATCTGAAGGCGAACAACCTGACGGACCGGCTGGCGTATGCGCACACCTCGTTCATCAAGAATGCCGCACCGTTGATGGGGCGGAATGTGACAGTGGGTGTGAAGGTGGCGTTTTGACGTTGCTGGAGTTTTGACGTGACGCAAGGCGACCGTGCTGGCAGTGGGCGCCTTGCCCGTCCGGTCGCGATTTCTGGTTTTGGATGAAGGCTTGCGACACATTGCGCAAGTTCGCCGGCAAACCGCGACTGAGCTGGTTGCTACAACCTTGGCCCAGGCCTCAATTCCACCGTCATACGGCCGTCATATCGGCACCCGCGTTCCAAGCTCCACCACTGCGTTGCCCGGCAGGCGGAAGAACTCCACGACGCCGCCGGCGTTCTGGCTCATGGCGGCAAACAGTTTTTTGCGCCAGTCCGGCATGCCGCCGCCCGGTGAGGGCACCACGGTCTCGCGGCTGAGGAAGTAGCTGGTCTCGAACAGCGGCACCGCCAGCCCGTGCGAGGCGGTCAGCTCCAGCGCCTTCGGTATGTCGGGCGTGTTCATGAAGCCGTAATTCACCTGCACCCGCCAGAAGCCGTGGTCCAGAGCCTGCACGTCCACCCGGCGTTCCATCGGTATCCAGGGCACATCGTGGAATCGCACCGTGAGGATCACATTGCGCGCATGCAGCACCTGGTTGTGCTTGAGGTTGTGCAGCAGGGCCTGCGGCACGGTGTCGGGGTCGGCCACCGGGTACACGGCGGTGCGTTCAGCACGACTCACGCTGCGGGGATCGAGTGGGGCGATGAAGTCCTGCAGCGAGAGCCCGTCGCGGCGGATGCTGTCCATCAGCAGTTCGCGCCCCCGCCGCCAGGTGCTCATCAGCACGAACAGCGCCAGGCCCAAGGTGAGCGGAAACCAGCCGCCGTCGAGGAACTTGATGGCGCAGCCGGCGACCAGCAGCGCGTCGATAGCCAGGAAAAATGCAGTGGCGCCGATGGCGACCGGTGCCGGCATGCGCCAGCCTTCGCGCACCACGAAGTAAGTCAGCACGGTGGTGATCATCATGGTCAGCGTCACGGCAATGCCGTAGGCGCTGGCCAGCGCTGAGGAGCTGCGGAAGAACAGCACCACTGCCAGCACGCCGATCAACAGGGCCCAGTTGACACCGGGCATGTAGATCTGGCCCATTTCGCGCGCGCTGGTGTAGCGCACCCGCATGCGCGGCAGGAAGCCCAGCTGGATCGCCTGCTTGGTCAGCGAGTACGCACCGGAGATGACGGCTTGCGAGGCGATGATGGCGGCCAGCGTGGCCAACACCAGCGCTGGTGGCAGCCAGGCTTCGGGGAACTGGCGATAGAAGGGGTTCTGGATCGCCGAGGGGTCGCCTATCAGCAGCGCCCCCTGGCCCAGGTAGTTCAGTGCCAGGCCGGGCAGCACCAGGCCGGTCCACGCGATCTGGATCGGCCTGCGGCCGAAGTGGCCCATGTCGGCGTACAGCGCCTCTGCGCCGGTCAGCGCCAGCACGATGGCACCCACTGCCGCGAAGACATGCCAACCGCGTGCTGACAAAAACTCCCAGGCATGTTGTGGGTTCAGGGCCGCCAGGATGGCCGGCTCCTGCGCGATGTGCCAGGCGCCCACCGCGCCCAGTACGGTGAACCACAGCACGATGATCGGTCCGAAAAATCGGCCTACCACTGCCGTGCCGAAGCGCTGCATGAGGAACAGCCCGATCAGGATGGCCACCGTGGCCGGCACCACCCAGGGCTTGAGCGCTGGGGTCAGGACCTCCAAGCCTTCCATCGCGCCCAGCACCGAGATGGCCGGGGTGATCAGGCTGTCGCCATAGAACAGCGTGGCACCGAACACGCCCAAGAGCAGCAGGCCGTTGCGCAAAGCCGGGCGCTGCTCCACTGCGCGGGCGGCCAGAGCGGTCAGTGCCAGGCCACCCCCTTCACCGTGGTTGTCGGCGCGCAGGATCAAGATCACGTACTTGAGCGTAACCACCAGCATCAGTGCCCAGATGATGGTGGAGACCGCGCCGATCAGGTGCGGTGCGTCCAGCGGCACGCCGGTGTGCGGCGCAAAGATCTCCTTGACGGTGTAAAGAGGGCTGGTGCCAATGTCGCCATAGACGACGCCGATGGCGGCCAGTGTGAGGGCTGCGAGGCCCTGCTTGTGGCCTGTGTGGGGAGTCGTGCTGGGCAGGGGGGCGGTGTCGGGGTGCTGCATGGGGGGTCTGTGGATGCACAAGGCTGCCACGATGCACCACCACACATCAGGATTGCATAAGCAACCCGATTTGACCTCAGTCTGTGGCGTCTGGCTCGGCGAGCCGGTAGCCCACCCCGGGCTCGGTCAGCAGGTGCTGCGGGTCGGCGCTGTCGGCCTCCAGTTTGGCGCGCAGCTGGCCCATGTACAGGCGCAGGTAATGGGTTTGTTCGGTGTGCTCGGCACCCCACACGTCCGCCAGCAGATGGCGATGCGTGACCACCTGGCCGGCCTGGCGTACCAGTCGTGCGAGCAGGGCGTATTCGGTGGGGGTGAGCCGAATGTCGACATCGGCCAACCGCACGCGGCGGGCCTTCAGGTCCACCGCGAGTGGGCCGTGGCGGTAGTGCAACAGCGCTGGCTCGCTGGCGCGGCCGCTGCGGCGCAGGGCCACGCGCATGCGCGCCAGCAGCTCGCCGATGCCAAAAGGCTTCACGAGGTAGTCATCGGCCCCCTCGTCGAGCAGGCGAATCTTCTGCCCCTCAGACTCGCGGGCCGAAATCACGATGACTGGCGTGTAGCTATTGCGGCGGATCTCGGCCAGCAGCGCCTGCCCCTCGCCATCGGGCAGGCCCAGATCCAGCAGCACCAAGTCAATGGTCTCGCCGTGCGGCACGTGCTGTAGCTGTGCCCGAGCGTCGGTCAGGCTGGCCGCGGTACGCAAAGCGTAACCCTCGATGGCCAGTGCCTCGCGCAACGCGCTGCGCAGCACCCGGTCGTCTTCCACAAGCAGGATGCGATGGCTCATGGCTGGGTCTCCTGGACCGCAGGTGCCAACTGTGGCGGCGGGCCCTCTCGATGCAGCGGTAGCCTGCATTCGAAGCGGCAGCCGCCGTCGGCACCCGGGTGCAAAAGCAGTTCGCCCTGGTGTGCGCGGGCGATGGCGCGGCACACGGCCAGGCCCACGCCGGCACCGCGACCAGCGTCCGCATGGGGCCCCGCTGCCCCCATTTCGCCGCGCTGGAAGACTTCGAACACTTTCTCGCGCCAAGCGGGTGCAATGCCTGGTCCCTGGTCGCTTACGGCGAGCACCGCGCACTCCCCATCGCGCGCAGCATGCAGTTCCACTTGGGTATCAGCCGGGCTGTACTTCAGGCCGTTGTCCAGCAGGTTGTCCAGCAACTGCGACACCAGGGTTGCGTCGCACCATAGCAGGGGCAGATCGGGTTCCACCCTGGCGCGCACGCGTGCACCCTCGGGTCGGCGACGGGCGCGCCGCAGCACCGCGCCGACGATCTCTTCCGCGGACTCCCAGTCACAGCGCAACTGCACCGCCGATGTATCCAGCCGCGCCAGCTGCAGGGTGTTGTCGGTCAGCTGCGCAAGTCGCTCGCTTTCTTCGACGATGCCGGCGGCAAGCAGCTGGCGCTGCGCATTGTCCATGCGCTCGCCCTGTTCTTGCAGGGCGGAGGCCGCACCCATGATGGAGGCCAGCGGCGTGCGGTAGTCGTGCGAGATGGCCGCCAGCAGGGCGTTGCGGGTGGCTTGCAGCTGGGCCTGATCGCGCGCCTGCTGCTCCTGCGCCGCCATCAGCGAGCGGTGCAGGGCGCTGCCCATTTGGTCGCACAACGCCTGCAGGTGGGGGCGCAGTTCGTACCCCTGCGGATGACGGGCCAAGCCCGTGATCAATGCAGCCCCCATGGCGACGCCACGGCCGCGCAAGGGCAGATAGGCGTCGGGCAGCCCGTCGTAACGGCCACTGCCGGCGCCTATGGCACGCCCATCGCGCACACACAGGGCCAAGCCGGCGCGCTGTTCGTCGTTCGGCTCACCCACCTGCAGGGCAGCAGTGTCGTCCGGTTGGCTGTCCAAGGCGCGCAGCACCGACACCGCCACCGCGCTCCCGGTGGCTTCCTGCAGAGCTGTGCGCAGCGCCGCAGCATGGGCGGCCGGGTCCCCGGCATCGCGCAGGATATCGCCCCACTGCCGCAGTCGCGCTTCCCGTGCTGCCACCGTGCGCGCGGCCTCGACCAGGCGGCGCTGGCGAATGACCAAGCCTGCGATGATCCAGTTCACCAGCAGCAGGGCCACCAGCAGCAGTGCGTTCTGGCGCAGATCCACGGAGAAGGTCAGCCTTGGAGGAACAAAGAACCAGTTGAAGGCCATTACTGCCACTGCGCTGGCCACCAGGCTGGCCCAACCGGGCAGCCAAAGGGCGGACAGCGCCGATGCCAGCACCAGCAGCATGGACAGGTTGGCCAGGTCCAGCCGGCTTTCCAGCCCGACCATCCCGATCCAGGCGATGGTCCAGGCCAGCAGGGCAAGGATGGTGCGCGAGAGATTGTTATTGCCCATGGCTGGAGCCTAACGCCGCCTGCGTCAGGAAATCGTATGGGGGCGGAAGGCTCATCGAGATTCAGGAATTGACCGAGTTCAGCGGCGTCTCCAGCCGCAGTGGTTGAAGGGCCAACTCCAGCTATGAGCCGGCACTTGAACAAAGCCTGAGCAATAGCTTGATTTCACAAGCTGTTTTCGTTGGTTCAACAAAAAACCCGCAAATGCGGGCTTTCTGTGTGGGCTGAATTCTCAGCAATTGCCTTTCTTTGCCTGCCCAGGTGGGCAGAAGTTCCCTCCACCGCGCGGGCTATCCACTACCACCGCGCCGCTCGGCGTGTACACCGCACACCCGCTCAGCAAAGTCATCACAACGGCCGCAATCCCTAAAAGTTGTTTCATCATTGGTCCTCGTTATTGGGTTCCCTTATCTTAGAGCCTGTTCAAAGTCTTTTGAGTAGTAGCGCCAAGAATGCCAGATGGACGAACTGCAGGCTGGTGTTGAGCAACCTCTCGCAGTTCTTCCACAACCTTCGGTTTTTCTCCAACCACGCAAAGCTGCGCTCCACCACCCAGCGCTGGGGCATTACCTTGAACGTGTGAAGCTCGCTGCGCTTGGCGATCTGTACGGTGACGTGTGCGCCCAGTATGTCTTGCACGCCCTGGACAAACGGCTTGCCTACATAGCCGCTGTCACACAGCAAGGCTTGCACTCGGCTCAAAGCCAGTTTGCAGCGCTGCAGTGCCTGCAGGGCTCCTTTGCGGTCTGTCACCTCGGCCGTGGTCACCGCA